>NZID01000063.1 GCA_002691605.1 Crocinitomicaceae bacterium | reverse complement strand
CTAAGGGACCGGAAAGTAAAGCGGAGACTTTAAATCCAGCTTTTTTTACTTTTTGACCAGTGGTTCCAGTAGATATGAGTTCAATTTCGTTTTTGTGTAAAATATCGGCATTTTCGTTTAAAAATTGAACCATTTCTGCTTTTTTCCCATCATGGGCTATAATTGCTATTAACATATTTAATAATTTGCTCAAATCTATGAACAATTGATTTAAAAAAAACCAATGTGGAATGATTTTATGTAATGTTTAAATATATTTAGAATAATCACATATACTTTAAAATAATGGTTGGATTAATTGTAGTCGCAATCATTATGTAATGCAAATAAATTAGCCCATTTCAAGCCCATAAATTTTTACTTTCTAAATTTCCTTCATTTTAGTTTTGTTTTATCAATGGAAATTTTTTTTTTGAGGAAATGAAAAAAAATTATCTTTTATTTCTTGTAGCAATTTCCCTTTTTAAAGGTTATGGTCAATTTGTTGTTTCTAGTTCTGGAAATTCCTTTATCAATTCTAATATTAAGTTAGATTATACTCTTGGTGAGGTATTAACAAGTACTTTAGAAAACAATGGGTATTTAGTAACTCAA
Source organism: Crocinitomicaceae bacterium (assembly GCA_002691605.1). Classification (GTDB taxonomy): domain Bacteria; phylum Bacteroidota; class Bacteroidia; order Flavobacteriales_D; family Parvicellaceae; genus MED-G20. The sequence goes on along the minus strand of NZID01000063.1, from coordinate 88,771 downwards.
GGATTTCATCAAACTTCTTGGTCCATTTTATCATCAAATAATATCTTAAATGAAGTTGATATTAAAATATTTCCTAACCCTACATGTGATTATTTAAATATATGTTCTGATATAAATTCAGTTATAATGGTTGAAATATTTAATGTAAGTGGACAAAAACTTTTCTAATCGTCTGAAAATGCATCTCACACTATTGATGTGTCTAGCTTTTCAAAAGGAATTTACATCATTAATATTTATAGACAAAATCAATTAAGTAAAACCGTAAAACTATTAAAATCATAATTTCATGAAAAAGCTCTTTTTATTATTAACTTTTTATGCTCAATTGTTAATCTTTTTTAGGACAAGCACCTCAAAGCTTTAATTATCAGGCGGTAATTCGCGATTCTTCTAATAATATTATCAATAATCAATCTATTGGGGTTCAAATTGCCATTCTTCAAGGTAATGCCAATGGAAATTCTGTTTATACAGAGATCTTTAGCGAAACTACTAACGATTATGGCTTAATCAATTTACAATTGGGCAGTGGAATAAGTACAGATGATTTTAATACTATTTCTTGGGAAAACGGACCTTTTTTCATTGAAACATCTATTGATGTGAATGGTGGTAGTAATTATTTATTAATGGGAGCAACTCAAATTATGAGTGTCCCATATGCCATTCATTCTTCTACTTCAACTAATTCATTGAACGATTCTGTACAAGATGATGATGCAGATCCTAATAATGAATTACAAGCGCTTTCTCTTTCTAATGATACGCTTTATTTGTCCAATGGAGGATTTGTTGACTTAAGTTCCTATTCTCAAGATTTAGTAAATGATTTAGATGCTGACACTACCAATGAAATACAAACAATAAATAGAGTGGGGAACACCGTTACCCTTTCTAAAGGTGGTGGATCTTTTCAAGATAGTATAAATGTGTATAGCGAAGGAAGTGGAATAACAATTATAAATAATATTATTAGTGTAGAAAGTTGTAATTACAATTTAGGACAGTATTATTCCTCTTTAGGTGGTGTTGTAATATATTTAGAAAGTAATGGATGTCACGGAATTGTTGCAGATACTGCTGATTTAGGAACTTTTAGACAGCCAATTCATGAAGATTCAGATACTTACTTTTACAAATGTGATCTTGATTTTCCATATGCAGGTAAGTTCAACACTCCAAAAATTGTATCTCTAAGTACAAATTGGGGAGATACTTCAGTAAATTGTGCGATGGCTTGCCAAAACTCTAACCGATACGGATTTTCAGATTGGTATGCTCCTTCACTTTCAGAACTTTTACTAGTAGAACAATTTGCTGGTTTAGATAGTAACCAATATTTTTCATCTTCTACACTAGATACAGATTTCGCTGCTTCAGACTATGAACAATATCTTAGCAGTAATGCAGTTTATGATGCTAATCTTATTAATTCATTTAAAATTTTAGATCATTACGCTACATATACTTCAATATCTACAAGTGTGCCTGGAAATGAAGAATATTACTTTAATTGGGCGGGTGGTTTAAATATAATAATGCCACATGTAAGAGCAGTTAGAGCTTTTTAAATTTTACCAGCTCCTTGTCGGATAATTATAGGTTCTTCTTTAGTACAGTCTACTACTGTAGAAGCAACATTTTTTCCATAACCACAGTCTATTACTGCATCCACTTCATTTTCATGCCTTTCAAATATAGTTTTGGGATCTGTTGTATATTGAATTATTTTGTCCTCATCATTAACACTAGAGCAAAGAATAGGATGACCTATTTCACAAATTAATGTTTTGACAAAATAGTGATCGGGAACTCTAATTCCAACCTCTTTTTTATTCGTTTGAAAAATTTTGGAAACTGAATTATTAGCTTTTAATATAAATGTGAAAGGTCCAGGAAGACTACTTTTCATCATTCTAAATATTTTTTTATCAATTGGTTTAGTATATAAAGAAACATTTTTCAAATCTTCACATATCAATGAAAAATTGGCTTTTTTGAGATTTACGTCTTTAATTTTAGCTAACTTCTCAAGCGCTTTTTTGCTATTTATACTTACAGCAAAAGCATAGATTGTATCTGTAGGAATTACAATAAGACCGTCGTTGTCTAGAATTTTAATGATTTTTTGAATTAATCTTAAATCTGGATTTTTGGCAACAACTTCAATAATCATAAATAGTTAGCCATTTACTTTTTTAAAGTCAGCTAGAAATTTTTCTAAGCCAATATCAGTCAAAGGATGGTTTAAAAGCGCTGTTATTGCGCTAAGGGGACCTGTCATAACGTCTGCACCAATTTCAGCACATTGTATGATATGCATTGGATGTCTGACGGAAGCAGCTAAAATTTCTGTATCAAACATATAATTATCATAGATTTCTCTTATTTGGGCTATTAAATCCATTCCGTCTGTACTTACATCGTCTAATCTGCCAATGAAAGGAGACACATAAGTAGCTCCAGCTTTTGCAGCTAGCAAAGCCTGACCAGCAGAAAATATTAAAGTACAGTTGGTCTTAATACCATTGTCAGAAAAATATTTAATAGCCTTAATTCCGTCTTTTATGATGGGAACTTTAACCACAATATTTGAATGTAGCTTAGCCAATGTTTCACCTTCTTCCACCATTCCATCAAAATCAGTAGAAATAACTTCGGCACTTACATCTCCATCAACAATCTCACATATTTTTTTGTAATGATTAATTATATTTTCGCTACCTGAAATTCCTTCTTTAGCCATTAAGGAAGGGTTGGTGGTGACACCGTCTAAAATACCTAAATCCTGAGCTTCTTGAATCATGTTTAAATTAGCAGTATCAATAAAAAATTTCATTTTATTTATTTTTGAAGTTTATTAGGTATGAAATTAATCATATTTAAAATGTAGCTAATATATTTTTTTAAGTAGTTGCTAACAATCATGTGGAATATAGAACACACTCACAATTACATGATTTTTCAAATTGAATGCATTTAAATGAATGATTGCATTTCTCTTTCCATATCATTCCTAAATTTTTTATTTTTTTCATTCCAAATTTAAGATTTAACCTGTGAATAGGAATTAGGTTATCAATTTTCCATGCATAAACAACTACTTTATGACCTGATTCTACTATATTTTTGAAAAAATATTCCATCAACAAACTTCCCACTTTTTTTCTTTGCCATTTTTTTCTTATTCCTATACAATCAATAAGAATATTTTGAGACTTTTGTCGAACCATAAAGAAGCCAATAACTGTATTTTTTTTAACAGCTATCAACTTTAGTAAATTTTCGTTGGAGAAGTATTTTCTAGAATGGTATTTTTTACCAAATAAATTTTTAGAAATAGATAGACATTCATCTAGTTCTTGATGGTTTAAATTTTTTATTTCCTTTACAATAATTGACATTTATGTAAAAGATACAAAAAAAGGGCAAGCTACTCATATCGCACCGCTACAACCGTTTACCCTTGCTATGTTCCCATCCTGGGGGATTCAACAGGAGCTGGTCGTATGAGACTTGCCCTGTGCAAATTTAAAATATTATTTAATCTATCGGTAAGTTTTGATGATAAATACTTCCTATAAGTGTTCCGTGAACAAATCCTTTAAGTTCTGTACCGAAAAGAGGAGTATTTTCACTTTTAGAATTATTATTTTCTTTATTATATTTCCATTTTTTGTTAGGATCAAATAATGTAATATCTACTTTATGTCCTTCTTTTATTATAGGAACCTCGCATTGCAGAATTGTTCTTGGATTTATAGACATGCATTGAATAATTTTTTCCAAACCTAAATAGTCTAAAAGATAGGTTAAAGCTAGGGGGAAAGTAATTTGAGTACCAATTATTCCGAAAGGGGCAATACTAAATTCTACATTATTGACTTCTTCTTCATTAGGTTGATGATAAGAAGTAATTACATCAATAACTCCATTTTTTACACCCTCTAAAAGAGCATCTCTATCAAGTTTCCTTCTAAAAGGAGGTAATATTTTAAATTGAGCATTGAAACCATCTAATTGTTGATCGTCAAATAGCAGGTGATATATCGAAGTTCCACAACTTATAGTTGACTGATTGTTTTTTGCATCCTTAATTGTGTCAACACTATTTTTTGAAGAAATAATATTGAAATGTAATTTTCCTTGATGGTATTTGTTAATGGAGAGATCTCTATTTAACATAATTTCTTCACTTAAATCAGGAATTCCTTCCAGACCTAACTGAGTGGATACAATTCCTTCATTAATTTGACCATTTGGAACAATGCTATTATCGTAAGGAAAAGAAATTATTAGTCCATTAAAGTTTTTTGCATATAAAACAGCTCTTGAAAATAGTCCTCCATGTTTTACAGGACTCATATTATCTGAAAATGCTAAAGCCCCTGAATTGTACATGTCATACATTTCTGATAATTGCTTTCCTTGAAGATCCTTAGAAATTGCACCATATGGAATTACTTTTATTCCTAGTTTTTTAGCTGCATTAATACAATATAAAATATCGGCTTTTTGATCTCTTGAGGGGTTTTTGGTTGGTTGAAGACCAATTCCTGTAAAACCTCCAGAAATAGAAGATTTATAACCACTTTGAAGTGTTTCTTTTTGTTCGTTTCCAGGTTCAGGAAAATCAACAGAAAAATCAAATAAACCAGGGCATATATGTAAATTTTCTTTACTAATCTGATCTGTATCTTTGTCAGATATATCGTTTTCTATTTTAATAATAGTTCCATCCTTAATTAAAATATCTTTTGTAAGACTATTATAAGGAGAATTTGGATCAATAATGGTGGCATTTTTGATTATAACCGAAAACATTATGCTATTTTTTTAATAATTATCATCTCTAAAATTAGAAATATTAAACCTAAAAGAATAAAATATTTCCAATATTCTATGTTTTTGTAATTCTGAGTTATGATTTTTGGATATTCATTTTTATTTAAATTCCATATACTTACTGATTCGCTAAGTTTTAAATTATTGATTTCAGTATTAATTTGTTTTTTGGATAAAAAATCCATTTCAGATTCATTACTTATACCATTAACTGAAAATAAATTTAAAATACTATCATTAGATGTTATATAATAATGCCCGGTAGATGATATTTCATTACTTAAATAAACCTTTTTTGATTGATAACTATTATCTACTTCTGGAAAGAAAGAAATAGTTGGTTCTTTTAAATCATTTTTAATAACGATGTATTCATTTTGTCCAAGAGGGTTGTTAATAGAGAACCAATCTAGTTGATTAAATTTGTTTTGGCTTATTAAATCCTTGGAAGATTGTTCTTTTATTCTTAGCATAATAGGAACAAATAGAGCATGTTGACTAAGATTACTTATATTTTCACTTAAACTGGATGTTAAAAAGTAAAAATTCTTGTTAAATTTTTTTATTTTGATTAAAAAAGGATCGCCATTTAAGTAACTAATTAGTATTTGGCTATTTAAATTGGATTTAAATTTCCAATGCTTAGTAAAAAATGGCAAGTCTACATTGTCATTGTTTTTGAAGAAAATATTGTTGAAAAATAGTAAGTCAAAAGACTCAAGATCAAGTTGGGTGTTGGTGCTATCTAAATATAATTTTTTAATTTTTAAAAATTGAAATAGGTTTTCATATTGTAAGCTATTTTTTAAATCTGGTATGATTAAAACATTATTATTTTCAGATTTCAATAAGAGATTTAGAAATTTATCTTCTATTAAAGGAAGTTGATTCAAAATTATTAAATCACCATTGAAATCATAATTATTATATCCATTTTCTAGATTGACATCCCTATACTTTATTTTTTCAACAGATTTAAATAAGGTTTTTAAGTAGGAATTTGACTTATTAATTTGGTTATGTATGTTGACTACTTTAAAATCATCTTTAATGGAGAACGAAAAATAATATTCATCGTCATTTTTGATAGCATTATTTATATTCGATAGAAGGGTTATTTTGGCAGCTTTATGTCCCTTAGAGTTCATAGTAAATAAAAATTGAATTATTTTACTATCATTTGCTTTGATTTCTTGAAAACTCTGATTTAAAACTTCACCTTGATTGATGTTTAGTTTTAATTGAAATTCCGATCTTCTTTCAGAATGATTAGTGACTTGAACTTTTAAAGTCTCAATTTTATTTATTTTTCTATTGCTTTCCAAGAACCAAACAGAATCAATTGAAAGGTTTCCTAAACCTAGAGAAGAGTATTTTAAAATTTGAATTTGATCTTTTTTATTAAGATTAATTTTTTCTAAATTGGATATGTTTTTTTGAAGGTCAGTTAAGTAAAAGGCGTTGTATTCTTTATTTTTAAAATGATTTCTTTGAATATCTATTATTTCTGAAAAACTTAAAACATTAGGGGAGTAATCTGTATTTATTATTTCATTTTTTAATTCATTTTTATTAATTATAAATTGTTTATTTTTTTTGATTGTATTGGTTGTGAAAATAAATTTGGTGTTTTCTGGAAGGTTATCTACTAATTTCATTAAATCGTCTTTTGCAGACTCTAATAATGATTGATTTTTATTAAGTCTACTCATTGAATATGAATTATCTAAATAGATGCCTATTCTAGGAATATTCTGAAATTCACTTTTATCTAAATTTGGTAAGTAAGGAAAACAAAATGCTAGAATAATAGAGCTTAGAAATAGTATTCTACAAATTAGAACTAATAAATTCTTTAGTTGAGATCTCTTTTTTGTTTTTTCTTTAATATTTTTAAATAAACTTATGTCAGAAAAATAGAGAGTTTCGTATTTTTGAAAATTAAATAAATGAATAAATATTGGTATAATATTTAATAGTAACGCCCAAAGAAATTTTGGATATAAAAGGCTCATTAAAGTGCGAAATTAATTAATTATATCGAATAATCTATTTTATTCTCCATTCCATATCCAAATAAAGCAAAATCATATTTAACAGGATCTAAAGGATCTAGTTTTTTTAAATTTGAATCCAGTTCGTGGACTGTTTTGATATCATTTTGTTTTCTTCTTATTAGTTGGAATTTTCTTGCAGTTCTTCCGCTATGAACGTCAAGTGGACAGGATAGATAAGATACAGAAATGCCCTTCCATAATCCAAAATCTACATTTTTAGTATCTTTTCTTACCATCCATCGTAAATACATATTAATTCTTTTAGCAGCAGAGCCTTTCAGAGGATTAGCTACATGCTTTTTTGTTCTTATTTCTTCAAATTCTTTAGTTATAAAACACTCTCTGAAATAATTAATTGCTTGGTCAGCAGTATTATTAATTCTAAATCCATCTGTAAATATCTTTTCCAACCCCCCTTTATTTAAATATAAATCTTGAATTCTTAGAATAAAAAAATGTAAATCAAAGCTATTGAAAGTTCGATGTTTAAATTCTAGTAAATGATTCATGTCTTTTTCTTTGTAATTCATGGTGAATTCATAGGGCTTATTATTCATTATTTGAAGTAAATGAAACCCGTTTTTAATGATGGATTTTCTGTTTCCCCAAGAAATGGTTGCCATTATTAATCCAATTATTTCGATGTCCTCTTTTCTAGAAAATCTGTGAACTAAAGAAATAGGGTCTTCTTTTATGAAATTTGATGTATTATATTTTTCTACATAATAATCAAGTTGCTCTTTGATTTCTTTTTTTATCAATCTAAATTAATTTACTAAGGCTAATTTATTTAAACATATATTAAAGATATTATTCAAAATAGATGTGAAAATCTAATTATATACCTACCATTTTATAAAGGATTTAATTTTAATTTTTCCATTATCATTTAAGTGTATAAAATAAATTCCTTTTGATAGGTGATCAATAGAAAGAGTAGTTTTTGTGCTCATTAATTTTGAAGTGAATAATTTTTCTCCAACTGAATTGTATATAGATAGAAATGGGTTAGTAGAAGTGGGTTTAAAAAGGATATTAATTAATGAAGCAGATGGATTAGGAAAGAGATCAAAATCGATGAAGAAAGATGTTGGAAAATAGGTGGGAGCGTTTAATCCTTCAAAAATTTTAATATTATCTATGTATATATTATTTCCTCCTCTGTTAATAGTTTCAAATTTGATTAAAATCTCTTCATTGGCAAAAGAAGAAAGGTTTATTGTGTCATTTCTCCAATGAGAAAAATATTCAGGGATAAAATTATAAGAAAATGTATCTAGGGTACTAAGTTCATCACCTAATTTTTCATAAACCAAATAATCGAAAGATTCTCCACAATTATTAGAAATATAAATTCTAAAAGTATCTATAAAAAGAGCATTAGAAATTCTTTTTTGATAAGCAATATCAAATGTTAATGTAAAATTACTAGAACCAATGAGATTAATTTTAGGAGTTATAAGACCGTCTTTTTGACTGTTTCTTGGCGAGTATGAAAAAAGTTGGACAGTTGCAGATTGATTACTCCATTGCAAACCCTCTGTAGAATCTATTTCCCATGTTTTGTCAAGGTCGGTATTTTCAATAATCCATATCGTATCATTGATTCCTTTTTCAAAATCTTCTATAAATGGAAGAGTATTTATTTCTTTGATTTTAGAAAATCTAATTATAGAACTGTTATTTATGTAGTCATACTCATTAATTGAATTGTTAAGTTTGCCTAAAACTTGAATCTCTATTTTTCCTTGATTTAGACCCGTTAATGTGGGAAGTGTAAAACTTGTACTATTATTAGGATGTAAATTACCAGTCCATAAAATACTCTGAATACTGTCCCCATTAATTTTTATAGTAAAATTTACATTATTAATAGCAAAATCTCCAAGATTTGAAAAATAAATTGTGGGAGTAAAAGTATCTTGACATGTATATTCTTTAAAGTTTGAAATCGAAATGGAATCTAGATTAATATCGTATTTAAATTGAAAAGGGTCTACTGGATTATGATTTTGACTTAAATGCAGAAATGCAGTATATACATCGATTATTCCCATTCCGTAGGTATTGTCTTCTCCGGGAGGTCCTAAATCTACTGCTGATAAATACAATGCCCATAATAGGTCTTCTCCTGATAAAAAAGGGAAAGCTTCTTTTAAAAGTAAAATAGCTCCAGAAACATGAGGCGCAGCCATACTTGTTCCAGAAATTGTATTAAAACTATTTTGTTCCCAAGCAGATCGTACATTTTGACCTGGAGCAACTACTTCTGGGTGAATCAACAAGGATCCAGTTCCAGAACATTGAGTTGGTCCTCTGGTTGAAAAATTAGAAATATTATAAGGAAAAGAGGTGTTTCCATTTACACTTCCAACACAAAATGTATTTACTTCAGAAGTATTAATTCTTTGAGGTGAATTAACAGTTGAGTTATTAGGTCCTGAATTACCTCCTGAAAATACATTTGCTATACCTACCGCTTCAATTGCATTCATCAAGTTTACAATAAACCCTTCACAATGAATGGTGTCATTGCCGTCGTACCACCTCCAGCTATTGTTAATAACATCTGGAATATCTAAAGTTGTTGAAGTATCGTCATCAGGATTTAATGCCCATTCAAAGGCCTCAATCATTTTAACAATAGGAGGAAGACCTTGCACTGTAGAGGTTACAAAGTCATTAGCAATCCAATAGGATCCAAATGCAACTCCTATAGTATCATTAGTAGCTTCTACAAGTCCAGAAATGGTTCCTAATGTGTGGGTGCCATGATTTTGAATTGATCCGTTAGGGAAGTCATTAAAATATCCTATCCAACTTTGATTCATTGGGTATCTAGTTCCAATAAAGCGATTACTAAATGCTGGGTGGTTAGACCAAACACCTGTATCATAATTGTAAGCTAATCTTCCTCTGCCAGTATATCCAAGCTTCCACATAGCTGGAGCATTGATAGCTACTAATCCATTTTCTACTCCGTTAGGCGTTCTATAATTATTTGATGAAACTTCAAATTCAGGATGGGCAATAAATTGGCTATTTTCAATTTCTATAGCTGAAACGTTGGGTATCTTATATATTTCTTTTAATGTGTTTAAATCTACTTGTGCGATAATAAGATTGACAATCCAAAAAGAATGGTACTTTTTATTGGTGAAAGTATTTTCATTTAATAAACTGATTACTTGTTTTTGTGACCTTGAAGCTTGTTTAAGTAACAATCTATTGACAATCTTAGAGCGCTCTTCTAATGGTGTTTTATTTAATTTAAATTGTTGATGGAGTTTGAAACAGTCTACATTTTCATCAAATTCTATACGAATAGGTATTAATTTACCAGGATTTTCATTGGTCCAATCTTTAAATTTATTGATTTTTAGGTTCTGATTATATGCATTTAAGTTATGAACAAAGATTAATAAAAAACAAAATATGCTTTTCATAAATTAATAAATACTTGGGTACTTAGAAGGGTTATTCTCGCTCATAATGGAGTAAATCGATTCAATAATGTCATTTATACTTGGTTTGGAAAAATAATCTCCATCTGTTCCATAAGCTGGTCTGTGATCTTTTGCCGTCAATGTAACAGGCTGAGAATCTAGATGAAAGTACCCTTTTTGTTTGTTAATTACTTGGTCCATCATATAAGCTGTGGCACCTCCTGGAACGTCCTCGTCTATAAAAATAACTTTGTTAGTTTTTGATAGTGATTTTACTATAACTTTGTTTAAGTCAAAGGGTATAAGTGTTTGTATATCAATTAATTCACAAGATATATTTAATTTATCTAATTCATTGCTTGCTTCTACACATAAATTAAAAGTAGATCCGTAACTTACTACTGTAATATCCTCTCCATCTTTCACAATTTCTGGTATTCCAATTGGGTTGGTAAAATCACCATAATTACTTGGTTCCTGCTCTTTAATTCTATATCCATTTAAACATTCAATTACAAGAGCAGGTTCATCTGACCTAATTAAGGTATTGTAAAATCCAGCAGCTTTAGTCATATTTCTAGGTACACAAATTACTATTCCTCTTAAAAAGTGAATGATTCCGCCTAATGGAGAACCTGCATGCCAAATTCCTTCAAGTCTATGACCTCTAGTTCTTATTATCAATGGACATTTTTGAGATCCTTTTGTACGGTAGGAAATAGTTGCTAAATCATCACTCATAATTTGAAGACAATAGAGCAAATAATCTAAGTATTGAATTTCTGCAATTGGTCTTAAACCTCTTAAAGCAAGGCCAATACCTTGCCCTATAATAGTACTTTCTCTAATTCCAGTATCGAATACCCTTATTTCTCCAAACTCTTCTTGGAGTCCTTCCATAACTTGATTTACACCACCAATGTTTCCAGTATCTTCGCCAAAAGTCAACATTTCAGGTATTCTTTTAAACAACTCTTTAAAATTATTTTTTAGGATAATTCTTCCATCGATTTTATTTTCTGTTAATTCAGGTTTTATTTCTTTAATTTTTATAGCGCTAGTGTCAAATTCACTGTATAAAGTAGAGCTATAGTTTTCATATTCTATCTTTTGCTGATTTTTATACCAATCAATAGCTTTTTTTTTAAAGTTATTATTTTCATTTCTTGCAATTATTAAAGCTTTTCTAAAACTAGAAAAAACATCCTTTTTAAGGGGCTCTTTAACTGATTTTAAAAGGTTAATAATTGAAACTAAATCATTTTTAAATTGACTAGAAATAGCCATTTTTTCAATATGGTTACAACATTCCTTAACCAATTCTTTATTGGGCTGTAAAAATTCCTCCCAAGCCAATTTGGCATCAAGTTTAACCTCCTTCTTTGCTGATTTTTCAATAGATTCTAATGTTTCCAAATCTGAGATTGGTTCATTCATCGCATTATGAGTACTGAGAATCCATTTTTTGAATTGCTTAATACAGTCATATTCATCCTCCCATTTTAATCTTTCTTGGGATTTGTATCTTTCGTGGGAGCCAGAAGTCGAATGACCTTGAGGTTGAGTTATTTCTTCAACATGAATTAAAGATGGTTGATGTTTTTCTCTAGAAAACTGAACCGCTTTTTTGTAAGTAGAAAATAACTGAGGATAATCCCATCCATTGCATTTAAAAATTTTAATTCCATTGGTATTATTTTCTAATTCAAAGCCAGCAAGAGCTTTTGAAATACTTTCTTTAGTAGTTTGATATCTTTTGGGAACTGAAATTCCAAATCCATCATCCCATACGGACATTACCACAGGAATTTCTAGAACAGCTGCTGCATTTATAGCCTCCCAGAAAACACCCTCGGATGTACTTGCATCTCCAATAGTTCCAAAAGCTACTTCATTGCCCTTATTTGAAAATTTTTTAAAATTCCTTAAGTTTTGATTTTTTCTATAAATTTTTGAAGCCAATCCCAATCCTACTAATCTTGGCATTTGTGCAGCAGTACAAGAAATATCAGAGCTAGAATTTTTTTGGTTCATTAGATCAAGCCATTTCCCATTTTTATCAACAGCTTTTGTAGAAAAATGTCCTCCCATCTGTCTGCCACCAGAATGGGGTTCTTTTGCAATATCTGTGTGAGCATACAAGCCCGCAAAAAACTGTTTTACAGTTAATTCTCCAATGGCAATCATAAAGGTTTGATCTCTGTAGTACCCAGATCGAAAATCACCTTTTTGAAAAAACTTCGCCATCACGAGCTGTGCTAATTCTTTTCCATCGCCAAAAATTCCAAATTTTGCTTTGCCTGTTAAAACTTCTTTTCTTCCAAGTAAAGAAGCTTCTCTACTCAGACAAATAATTTTATAGTCGTGAAGAATTTCTTTAACGAAATCGTCTTTATTTACTTTTTTATTGGTTAAAGTAATGTGTTCAGACATAAATTTTTTTGAGTGCTACAAAATTAATATTATTAAACAATTAAAAAAGATGGTTCTTAATTTATCTGAATTTATCATCTTAAAATCTCTGTAAATTATATTACAAAACTTAATTTTCAATTCATTTATAATACCTATATTTGATTGGATAATATACTAAAAAAATATGAAATTATTAACTGGTAAAACTTCAATTATCACCGGAGCTAGCAGAGGAATAGGTAAGGGAGTTGCATTAGTTTTTGCTCAAAACGGGTCTAATGTTGCATTTACCTACAGTTCATCTGTTGAAGCAGCTAATCAATTAGAAAAAGAACTAAAAACTTTTGGAGTAAAAGCGAAAGGTTATCAAAGTAATGCTGCTGATTTTAATGCTTCTCAAAAACTTGCTGATCAGGTTTTACAAGAATTTGGAGCAATTGATGTCTTGGTTAATAATGCTGGAATTACAAAAGACAATTTACTAATGAGAATGAGTGAAGAGGACTTTGATCAAGTTATTGAAGTCAATCTAAAATCTGTATTTAATATGACTAAAGCCGTTCAAAGAACCATGCTTAAGCAAAGAAAAGGTTCCATAATTAATATGAGTTCAGTGGTTGGAGTCAAAGGTAATGCTGGTCAAACCAATTATGCAGCTTCAAAAGCCGGAATAATAGGGTTTTCTAAATCTGTAGCATTAGAATTGGGATCAAGAAACATAAGAAGTAACGTAATTGCTCCAGGTTTTATTGAAACCGAAATGACCGCAAAGCTAGATGATCAAAAAGTTTCAGAGTGGAGAAGTGCTATACCGCTTAAAAGAGGTGGAACGCCAAAAGACATTGCTAATGCTTGTGTGTTTTTAGCTAGTGACTTAAGTTTGTATGTAACTGGTCAAACTTTGAATGTTGACGGAGGAATGTTAACATAAATACAAGATATTGAATCAATTAAATTTTGATCTACCGTATTATTTTTTATTTGTATTTATAATTATCAGCTTTATTATTTCTTGGTTTTTTTATAGAAAAGATAAAGAAGAAAATTATTTATCAAAAACAACTCTTCTCATTCTTTTTTCTGTAAGATGGTTAACACTTTCTTTTCTTTCCTTTATTTTGATGAATCCAAAATTTATAAATAGCCAAGAAATAGTTGAAAAACCTATTTTACTTTTTGCTCAAGACAATTCTAAAAGTATTAAATCCAATTCAGATTCTATTTTTTATGTAAAATCTTATCAGGATACAATAGATCATTTTTTGGCTTCTTTATCCAATAATTATGATGTACAGACTGTAGCCTTTGGAGATAAAATCACTTACGATAGTTCATTTTTATTTAATGAAAATTCAACCAACTTTAGTCTTTTATATGAACATATAAAAAACAAGTACCATTCAACTAACTTATCTGATGTAATAATCTCATCAGATGGTATAGTAAACAGAGGAAAAGATTTGTCTTATCTATCGCTGTCACCTAACATAAACTTTAATACTCTGTTAATTGGTGATACTATTGAATATGATGATTTAATTATTAAGTCCATAAAGAATAATAAATATGCTCTTTTGAAAAATCAATTTCCAATAGAAGTAGCTATATTTAGTAATAGGAATTTTAAAAATATTGAAATTCAACTGATTCATAAATCAAAAGTTCTTCAAAATAAAGTCATTAAAAATATTCAAAAAGGTTTTTCAAAATATACTTTTATAGAACAAGCAGATCAAAAAGGAAAAAAAGATTATACTGTAGTTGTAAAGTCAAAAAAAACAGAGAAAAATATACTTAATAATAAGGGACAAACTTCCGTTGAGGTGATAGATTATTCTCAAAGAATATTAATATTAGCGTCTTGTGTTCACCCAGATATAGGAACTTTAAATTGGGCTCTAGAAGATCAAATGAAATCGAAGGTTACTACAATTATATTTGATACAAAACAACAAGTTAATATTAAAGAATATGATTTAATTATTTTTTACAAGCCCAATCAAAAACAGGAATTAGTAAATTTGGTAAAAAAAACGAGAGAATTAACCATACCCTCATTATCAATTTTAGGAAATAATCTTGATTACAATTCTGTAAATAATTCTATTTTTGGATTAGGTCCAAATATATTTAAAGGAAAAAATGAGGTATCAGCCTCACTAAATTCAAAATTCAAATCGTTTAATTTGGATCTTAATTGGGAAAACACAATTGATAATTATCCACCGCTTTCTATTCCTTTTTCAACCAATTATCAATTAATAGCAAATGCTAATATTCTTTTATACCAAACTATTAATAGCATTAAAATGAAATACCCATTACTTTATTTTTACAGCCATCAAAACACCCATCATGCAACATTACTTGGTGAGGGGATATGGAGATGGAAAATGCATGAATTTAGTCTAAAAAACAAGGCACCTGTGTTGAAAAATTTCATTAAGAAAATTATTCAATATTTAAAAAAAACAGAAGCTAAAAAAAGATTAAATGTCGATATTTCCAATAAAAGTTTTATTGATCAACCCTTATATGTTATTGCTGAGTATTACAATGAATTAATGGAAGTCAATACAGATGTGGAACTTATAATGAACTATACGAACAGTAACGGAGATCAATTTTCTAAAAAAATGGTGACAAATAATCAATATTATGAACTTAATGTAGATGGCCTTGATTTAGGAGATTATGAATATGAAATTTCTGTAATTGCAACTGAAAATAAAATAAATAAAAAAGGGAGTTTTTCTATAATAAATTCACAAAGAGAACAAAATAATATTGTTGCAAATCATCAAAAAATGAGGAGTTTAAACCAAAATGGAAAAAGTCATTATTTAAAAGACTTAAACCTATTGATGAATCAATTGAAATTGTCTGCTAGTAAAAAAAGTAAAACGCATTTAGAGTCTGATGAAAAACCGCTTATCAATAACAAGTGGTATGCTATATTCTTGATTTTACCATTTTTAGAGTGGGGGATTAGAAAAAGTAAGGGTTTAAAATAAATTAGTACATATCTTCATCCAATTCCTCAAAATCGTTCAATTCATCCTCATCGTTTTCTTTCAATATTTTAGCTATTTCGTCAGTTCTAGAGTCCTTGTTAAATTCTTCACTATTTGTATCTTTTTTAGCTTTATATATACCTAACTCATGAAGTACAACTAAGGGTTTTTCAGTTGATAAGTACGATTCTTGGAGTATTTCTAAATAAAAAATATTCATATTTAAGAAATCATTAACATAAAGAAATTTAACGTGACCCTCTTCAAATACCTCTTTTAGAATTACCATATCCATAAATTTAAGATTAGTTTCATCCTCAAAATTCATATTTAAAAGAGTAATTTCTTCTCCTTTATCCCAATTGTCGTTACTGTAGTAAAAAGAGGAGAGTTCAAGATCATCCAAATTGAATTTCTCAATTAAGAAATCATGAATTTTTCTAAAATTAGATTTTTTTTGGATGTTAAAATCAATAAATATATCTTCATGAGTATCTGCAACAACTCTAATATTAAGTGCGTTATTTTTCATTAATTCCTAATTCTTTTGCCTTAATAAATAAATATTTTTTTGCTTGATTGTAATCATTTTTAATAACACCATCTAAAATAGCATTTTTAATTAAATCTTTTAAAACCCCCACTTCCTTACAGGGCTGTATTTTAAAAATATCCATTATTTCTTTTCCATTTATGGGAGGTTGCCAGTTTTTTATTCTATCTCTGTCTTCTACTCCCTTAAGCTTCTTTTTAACTACTTCAAATCTTTTAAGATATTTTATCTTTTTTTCTTTATTTTTTGAAGTAATATCCGATTGGCATAGTTTCATTAAGTCTTCTAAATCATCGCCTGCATCAAAAAGTAATCTTCTTAAGGCAGAATCAGTTATACTTTTATTAGTTAATGAAATAGGTCTTAAATGTAACATTACTAGCTTTTGGACATATTTCATTTTTTCATCTAATGGTAATTTAAGCTTTCTGAAAATTGAAGGAACCATTCGAGCACCTTTGTCTTCATGTCCATGAAATGTCCATCCCTGGAGGTTATTATATTTTTTTGTAATTGGTTTGGCTATATCATGTAAAATTGCAGCCCACCTAAGCCACAAATTTCCTATGCTATGAGGAAGTAAATTGTCTAAAACTTGGAGGGTATGATAAAAATTATCCTTGTGTCCTTTACCGTTAATTATTTCAACTCCTTTAAGCACTTGAAATTCTGGAAATATAATTTTTAATAAACCAGATTTTTCCAATAATTTAAATCCTGTTGAAGGATGATTACTTAAAATAATTTTATTTAACTCTTCTGTAATTCTTTCCTGAGCAACTATTTTAATTCTCTCAGAATTTTTAATAATTGCCTCAAAAGTTGATTTGTTAATTTTAAAATTAAGTTGAGATGAAAATCTAATTGCTCTCATCATTCTCAATGGATCATCTGAAAAGGTGATATTGGGGTCTAAGGGGGTTACTATAACCTGATTTTCTAAATCTTTTAAACCATTAAAAGGATCAATAAAATTACCATATGTATCCTTGTTTAAAGAAATGGCCAATGCATTTATGGTAAAATCTCTTCTATTTTGATCTTCTTCTATAGTTCCATTTTCTACAATTGGATTCCTAGAACCTGAATGATAACTTTCTTTTCGAGCTCCAATAAATTGAACTTCTAAATCTCCTATCATAACCATTGCAGTTCCAAAATTTTTAAAAATCTTTAAAGAACTTGTTTTTTGTTTTTGGGATATTTTTTTTGCTAAATGAATTCCACTGCCAAGAGTAACTATATCAATATCCTTAGAGGTTCTATTTAATATTTTATCTCTTACAAATCCTCCAATAACATAAACTTGCTGGTTTAATTTATTAGCCTCAGAAGAAATAGTTTTAAAAACATATTCTGGTTTTAAATAATTAGTAAGGTTATCTTCTAAGATATTCAATTTGATTGTTGTTAATTTTAATAATTGATGATGGTTTTCCAGTTGATAAAGTTTCAAAATTAAGAATAACATCTACAGAATTAAATATGGATGGAGAAATTTCATCTATTGTTTTTGCAAATGGTTTCCCACTAATATTTGCAGATGTAGAAATTAAAGGAGCATTTATTTTAACAATTAATTTTTTTAAAATTTTAACAGGTGTTATTCTGAAAGCGATTTCATTGTCTTCGTTAGACAAATAATCGTATTTAATTTTACAATTCGGGTATATAACAGTGTAGGATTTTTTCTTGTTTTTAAGTATATCTAAATTAAAAATTTCAAAATTATTTATATAATTATTAATATTGATATAGGTATCGATAATATTTATGAAAGGGGTATTTTGAGGTCTTTTTTTAATTTTATATATTTTTTCAACACTGTTTTTATTGGTTGATATGCAACCAATTGCCCAAACGGTTTCCGTTGGGTAAATAATAATTTGACCAGCTTTAATACGGTGAGCTATTTCATCTAAGTTTTTAGAACTAAATTCAGAGTAAATCTTTGTAGACATCATTAAGCTGATTTGAAAGTTTTTTAGGATTGAAATTCTGAGCATATTTTTTCCCCATTTCAGACATTTTTTCTCTTAACTGAGAGTTATTCAAACACTCTTCAATTTGAAAAGCAAATTCTTCTTTATCTTGAGGATCAACATATTTGCTATTTGGTCCACCAGCTTCACTAAAACAACCTCCTTTACTACTTATGACTGGTATTCCGCTATATAAAGATTCTAAAATAGGTATTCCAAACCCTTCAAATAAAGACGGGTAAACAAATAAGGAAGATAACTTATATATTTGAGGCAATTCATTGATAGATACATTTTCAAGAAAAATAATTTTATTTATATCAAAATTTATTTTTTTAATTTGAATTTTTATAAAATTCATATATGCTGTTTTTTTCCCAATTACTACTAGAGGAATCTTTATTTTCATAATACTCATGGCGTTAATTATAGCAATTAAATTTTTTCTGGTTTCAATCGTTCCAACGTTTAAAATAAAACCTTTAGGTAAATTGAATTTTTCTTTCACCAGATTTAATTCTTGATTTGAATATTCGATTCTAAAATTTTTGTGGCAACTCTGATAAATTACTTTGATTTTATTTGGTTCTATATTATAAAATTCTATAATATCTTTTTTAGTTTGCTCACTAATTGCTATGACTAAATCGGAGTGCTTAACAGCATATTTATATTTTATATTATAAATTTTTCTATCTAATGTTCTATAATTTCGTGGAAATCGTTTAAAAATAAGATCGTGTATCGTTACTAAATAGGGTATTTTTTTATTTTTAATCCTAGGTATTTCATTACTTAGGCCATGATAAATATCAATATTATTTTTTATAATTGATTTTTCCATATTTATAGTTCTCCAAAGGCCTTTAAAAGTTCTATTTACTTGATTTTCGGGAAAAATAGAAGATACATTTGGATGCTTTGATAAAAAATCTAATCTAGGGCTATCGATATCTTTTGGGGCAAATAGTACGTAATTATTTTTGGGAAACTCATTAATAGAATTTTCTATTAGATCCCTACTATAGTTTCCAAGTCCAGTAAAATTTTGATATGCTCTTTTAGCATCAAAGCCTATTTTCATATTACAAAATTATTTAAAATAATGGACTCAAACAGTAATCTCATATTCTCTTAAAACTTGATTCAAGGACGTCTTAAGATCTGTACTTTCCTTTCTTTCTCCAATTATTAACGAACATGGGACTTGAAAATCACCACTATTGAAAGATTTTGTGTAAGATCCAGGGATTACTACCTTTCTTTCTGGTATAAATCCTTTATATTCAACAGGTTTTTTTCCAGTAACGTCAATTATTTTAGTAGATTTTGTGATTACTACGTTAGCTCCTAATACAGCCTCTTTACCAATCCTCACCCCTTCAACTATAATACATCTTGAACCAATAAAAGCATTGTCTTCAATTATAACTGGTGATGCTTGTAAAGGCTCTAGGACTCCGCCAATTCCAACACCTCCACTTAAGTGGACATCTTTACCTATTTGTGCACAAGAACCTACCGTTGCCCAAGTATCGACCATTGTACCAGAATCTACATATGCTCCAATATTTATATAAGATGGCATCATTATAACATTTCTTCCCACATAGGATCCATATCTTGCAATTGCATGAGGGACAACTCGAACATTTTTTTCGGAATAATTAGACTTCAGTTTCATTTTGTCGTGAAATTCAAAAGGTCCGACTTCAATTGTTTTCATCTTTCTTAGAGGAAAATATAAGATAACTGCTTTTTTAATCCACTCGTTTGTAGTCCAAGTACCATTATTTTTTTCGGCAACTCGTATTTTTCCTTCATCTAATAAATCAATTATTTTTTCAATGCATTTAATAGTATCTTTTTCTTTTAAGAGTAGCCTATTTTCCCATGCTTTATTTATGATTTTTTCCAAATCCATATTGCAAATATCATAATAAATTTAATGGTACATTTAGAAGAGCTTAATAATTATGAAAAGATTTATTTAAAAAATATTTAATTTAGAATGAATTGGTTCTTTTTTTTATATGCTTTTTAATTTTCTTTATAAGATGCTAATACTTATAAATATTTTTACCACAACTAGTAGTATTGATTTTGATTGTTTTTATTTTTGTTAAAAGGCTAATTTAAATGTACTGTTGTTCAATACTTACTTTAAAATAACGTTATTTTTAGTTACAGTATTAACAATTCCAGTAATTTGAAGTTTAATAAGATATAAAATGATTGGGTTTTTTTATTTTTAATTTCTTTAAGAATAATTAAAAAAAGAATTTGTGAAAAATAATTAGATGTGAATAAAATTTTAGCAATTGATTATGGAATGAAACGTTCCGGGTTAGCTTACTGTGAAGAACCTTTGAATATAGCTATGTCTATTGATACTATAAAAACACATAAATTATTTCCTTATTTAAATACATACATTAAAGAAAATAAGGTCATTAAAATAATTATTGGTCAACCCAAATCTTTAAGCGGTTTGTCAACCGATTCTAGTGAAATAGTTCATCAGTTTTATGTAAAACTTATTGAAAAATATCCAAATATAAAAATTGAAATGTACGATGAAAGATATACTTCTAAAATGGCTAAACATGTATTAATAAATAGTGGAATTAAAAAAAATAAAAGAAAAAATAAAGAGCTTTTGGATAAAATTTCGGCAGTTATTATACTTCAAGATTATTTAAAGTCAAAGGAATCCGATCAATCTTCAAATAAATAAATTACTTCATCTTTTTTCTTCATTAAGTAGTGTTCTCTTGCAAATTTTTCTAATGCAACTTTACTTGTAGTAAGTTGTTTTGTTTTTTCTTTGATTAAAGATATTTCTTCAATTTTTTTTTGATTTTCATTAATTAAGGTAGATAATTCTTTTTTCATTTTAATAAGTTTATAAACGGTAGTATCGTCTATTATTAAAAGTGTAAAAATAAGAATGGCAGTTGAGTAGAAGTATCTGTTCTTAATGACTTTTAATGTAAACATATTACAATTTTATTTTTTTTTTCATGAAGATGGATTGAAAATTTTAATCATTATAAACATAAAAATGTTGGTTTTAGTTGAAAAAATCTTCTGACAATATATCATTATTCTATTTTCAGCATAAGTCCTTAAGACATATTGTCATACATTATAGTATTGAAAGAATTGGCATGTTGTTTGTCTTAAACACTGAAAATTAAAAAAAATGCAAAAAGGTTCAATTAATGTACAAAGCGAAAATATATTTCCAATTATTAAAAAGTTTCTTTATTCTGATACAGAAATTTTTCTTAGAGAGTTAGTTTCAAATGCGGTTGATGCTTCCCAAAAACTTATGACCCTTTCTTCCGCTGGTGAAGTAAAGCAAGAAATTAAGGATCTGAAAGTTGAAGTAATATTAAATCCTAAAAAGAAAACCCTTACTATTAGAGATTATGGAATTGGAATGACTCAAGAAGAAGTAAATAAATACATTAACGAAGTTGCTTTTTCTGGTGCAGAAGAATTTCTAGAACAGTATAAAGACAAAGATCCTAAATCAATTATAGGGCATTTTGGATTGGGTTTTTATTCATCATTCATGGTTTCTTCTAAGGTTCAAATTCAAACACTATCATTTAAAAAGGGCGCTAAAGCAGTACAATGGGAATCCAATGGCGATCCTACCTATGAAATAAAAGAAATCAAGAAAAAAACTAGAGGAACCGATATTATACTTCATATTGATAAAGATTCCAAAGAGTTTTTAGAAGAAAGTAGAATTTCAGGAATATTAAACAAGTATTGCAAGTTTCTTCCTGTTGAGATAGAATTTGGAACAAAAAAAGAACAAATTGATAATCCAAAAGGTAAAAAAGATAAAGATGGAAATATAGAAAAGATTAGTATTGATGTTCCAAATATTGTTAATAATACCCACCCAGCATGGATTAAAAAACCAGTCGATCTTAAAGCTGAAGATTATAAATCTTTTTATAATGAATTATATCCTTTTACCGAAGATCCTTTATTCCATATTCACTTGAATGTTGATTATCCTTTTAATCTAACAGGTATTCTATATTTTCCTAAACTTAAAAATCAAATTGAAATTCAAAAAAACAAAATTCAGTTATACAGCAATCAGGTTTTTATAACAGATTCAGTCGAAAATATTGTTCCTGAATTTCTAACACTACTTCATGGTGTAATTGATTCTCCAGACATTCCATTGAATGTTTCTAGATCCTATTTACAAAGCGATAGTAACGTAAGAAAAATTTCTAACCACATAACTAAAAAAGTAGCAGATAAATTAACTGGTATGTTTAAAAAGGATAGAAAAGATTTTGAAAACAAATGGGATGATATCAATGTCTTTATTCAATATGGTATTTTAACTGATGAAAAGTTTAATGATAAAGCCAAAGCTTTTAGTTTGCTTAAAAATTCTAAAAATGAATATTATACAATTGAAGAATATAAAGAAAAAGTTAAAGTTGCTCAAACTGATAAAAATGATAAGTTGGTATTTTTATATACTCACGACAAAGAAGAGCATCACTCGTTAATAGAAGCTGCTCATGGTAAAGGCTATGATGTTGTTATAATGGATGGCCCTCTTTCCTCTCATTATATCTCAAAGGCAGAACAAGATTTAGGAGTATCTTTTGCTAGATTAGATGCAGATACTATTGACAAAATTATTTCTAAAGACGAAAATATTCCTTCAAAATTATCAAAAGAACAGGAAGATTTATTGAAACCCATATTTGAAAATATTTTAGAAAAAGAAAAATATACTGTCCAAATTGAAAGTTTAAGTGAATCTGAAAAGCCTGTTTTAATAACTCAAAGTGAATTTATGAGGAGAATGAAAGAACAACAAGCAGTTGGAGGGGGTGGTATGAATATGATGGGAGTAATGCCAGAAATGTATAATTTAGTGCTTAATTCTAACCATCCTATTATTATGAAAATCATTGAATCAAAAGGTAAAAAGCAAAAAAACTTAGCTAAGCAATCATTGGATTTAGCACTCCTTTCACATGGAATGTTAAAAGGTAAAAATTTAACTGATTTCGTTGAAAGAAGTTTTGACTTGATATAAGGTGACAATAGGGATTGGAGGTTTAGTAGGAGGTATCCTAGGTTTTTTTGCTACTAGGAGTTTATTTGGTGCATTTCTTGGTTATTTTATAGGTTCTACTTTTGATAAGTTTAGCACTAAAAATATCAATTTCTCATCTTCAAGAAGTAATTATTCATATGATGCTAACTATTACTCTCAAAGACTTTCTCAAAATGATTTTGCCACAGCTTTATTGATTTTATCTGCTGCGGTAATGAAAGCAGACGGTAAAATTTTAAAATCAGAGCTAGATTACGTAAAACAGTTTTTTAAACAACAATTTTCTTCTCATCTGTCTTCTAAATATATAAGTGATTTTAAAGATATTCTTAAAAAAGACTTTGTTCTTAGTGATGTATGCAGTACTATTAATGGAAGTATGCCTATTAGACAACGTTCATTATTAATTCAATATTTATTTGGTATTGCACAAGCAGATGGATTAGTTTCTGACTCAGAAATGAAGGTAATTCAGAGAATTTCATCTTATTTTAGAATTTCAAGTATAGAATTTGAACAGATCAAATCTCTTTTTTATAAAGATGTTTCAAGCTACTACAAGGTATTAGGTATTGATGAGTCAGCTTCTAATGATGAGGTGAAAAAAGCGTATAGAAAAATGGCCATAAAGCACCATCCAGATAAGTTTAGTCAACTTGGAGAAGAACAACAAAAAGCAGCTAAAAATAAATTTCAAAAAATACAAGAAGCGTACGAGCACATAAAAAAGGAAAGGTCTATAAAATAGATGAAAGAACTATACAATGTGTTTTTAAAACATTATGGTTTATTGTTCTTCATATTTTTTATTTGGACAATTCATATATTAAACCAAATTTTNAATTTAAACTTATATGAATTAGGAATTTTTCCTAGAAAAATAGATGGNTTATTTGGTATAATATTTTCTCCGTTAATACATTCTGCTAAAGATCATCANCATATNATTAGTAACACACTCCCATTTTTAATATTAGGCTGGTCNCTTTTTTACTTTTATAGACCTATTGCCTGGNGNGTTTTATTTTTTTCATGGATTGCAACNGGTNTTCTTGTTTGGTTAATAGCNAGATCTTCACACCATATTGGCTTAAGNGGTGTAATTTACAGCTTATTATTTTTTATTTTTTTTAGTGGTATTATAAGATCTGATACANGACTATTAACGGTTGCAATGTTAGTAGTATTTNTTTATGGAAGTATGGTTTGGGGNCTTTTCCCATATGATTGGACTATNAGTNATGAAAGCCATATTTCAGGTGCNATAANAGGNTTTTGCCTATCTATTTTTTTTAANAAACAAAAAGCCAGCTTTAAANAAACAAAAACACAATGGGAAATTGAAGAAGAGTTGGGAATTGATGACGACTCATTAGATGGTATTTGGAATGAAGAAATTAAGGACTAATTAGGTTTTATTAGATTTAGATTTCTTTTTTTCTACAATACTAACTGTGATTTTATCCGATTTGGAGTTTAAGTCTATTTTAATTAAATCACCTTCTTTAACATTTTTTTGTATAATTTCTTCAGCTAAAGGATCTTCTATATGTTTCTGTATAGCTCTATTCAAAGGTCTTGCACCATATTTTTCATCATAACCCTTATCTGCAACAAATATTTTGGCCTTTTTAGTAAGTTCAATTTTAAAACCTAAAGAATTAATTCTTTTAAATAATTTATCGAGTTCAATATCAATTATTANAAGAATATCGTCTTTTGATAGAGAATTAAAAATAACTACATCATCAATTCTATTTAAGAATTCNGGNGCAAATGATTTTTTTAATGCATTTTGAATGACCCCTTTTGTGTNATTTTGGTCATTTTCACTTCTAGCTTTTGTGCCAAAACCAACTCCAGTTCCGAAATCTTGTAGTTGTCTGGCTCCAATGTTTGATGTCATGATGATTATAGTGTTTTTAAAGTCTATGTTTCTACCTAAACTATCCGTCATTTTACCATCATCTAATGCTTGAAGTAATAAATTAAAGACATCAGGGTGAGCTTTTTCAATTTCATCAAGTAATATTATNGAATAAGGTTTTCTTCTTACTTTTTCGGTTAATTGTCCACCTTCTTCATAACCAACATATCCTGGAGGGGCTCCAATTAATCTTGAAACTGCAAATTTTTCCATATATTCACTCATATCAATTCTGATTAGGGCTTCCTCACTGTCAAATAAATTCTTAGCCAAAACTTTACATAATTGTGTTTTTCCAACACCAGTGGGACCTAAAAATATGAAAGAACCNACGGGTTTATTGGGGTCTTTTAACCCCGCTCTATTCCTTTGAATTGCCTTTACTACTTTTGTAATCGCTTCATTTTGACCGATNACNGTATTATTCATAGAATCCACCATTTTCATCAATTTTCCACTTTCCTTTTCAGCAACTTTCTGAACTGGTATTCCGGTCATCATAGCAACCACTTCAGCAACGTGATCTTCAGAAACTTTTTGTCTATGAGATTTGGTTTCTTCTTCCCATATTTTCTTAGCATTTTCTAATTCTTCATTTAATTTTCTTTCTGAATCTCTTAATCTTGCNGCTTCTTCGTACTGTTGGCTTCTAACTACTTGATTTTTGAGCTCTTTTACATCTTCTATTTTCTTTTCAACCTCAATAATAGATTTAGGAACATGAATATTGGTAATATGTACTCTCGATCCAACTTCGTCTAAAGCGTCAATTGCTTTATCGGGTAAGTGTCTGTCAGAAATGTATCTTTCGGTTAGATAGACACATGACTTNATGGCATCATCTGTNTAAATAACGTTATGGTGGTCTTCGTACTTTTCTTTAATGTTATTTAGTATNTGCAGTGTCTCCTCAACCGTAGTCGGTTCTACAATAACTTTTTGAAAGCGTCTTTCTAATGCNCCATCTTTTTCAATAAATTGTCTGTATTCGTCTAAAGTAGTTGCTCCAATACATTGAATTTCTCCTCTTGCAAGAGCTGGTTTAAACATATTAGAAGCATCTAATGATCCAGATGCNCCTCCTGCACCAACAATAGTATGAATTTCGTCTATAAATAATATTATGTCAGGAGATTTTTCTAATTCATTCATTACTGCTTTCATTCTCTCTTCAAATTGTCCTCTATATTTAGTTCCAGCTACTAGAGATGCTAGATCTAATGANATAATTCTCTTGTTAAAAAGAACTCTTGATACTTTTCTTTGAGTAATTCTAATTGCCAATCCTTCTGCTATAGCAGATTTACCAACTCCGGGTTCTCCAATNAGAAGAGGATTATTTTTTTTTTCTTCTAGAAAGTATTTGAGAAACTCTTTCAATTTCTTTTTCTCTTCCTACAATTGGATCAAGTTTGTCATCTTCCGCCATTCTTGTTAAGTCTCTTCCAAAATTATCTAAAACTGGTGTTTTTGATTTACTGTCAGATGCTTTCTTGGAAGAACTTGTAAAACTTTCATCTTTATCATCGTCATTTTCATTGGCAGATTCTGGAATCTTTGATTCTGGTAAAGTCTCAGACTGGTAACCAGAGTCCATCATTAATTCTAGTTCCTCTTTNACAGATTCATAGTTCATATTGTATTCTTTCAATAGGGAAGAGNCAATATTATTATCTTCCTTAAGAATGGATAATAAAAGGTGTTCAGTTCCAATCATATTACTTTTGAAAAGCTTTGCCTCTAGGTAAGTTATTTTAAGAACTTTTTCAGCTTGNTTTAATAAAGGGATATTGCCAGAATTCTTAACTTGATTTAAGTGGCCTGAGTCTAGTTTAGCTTCTAATTTTTTTCTCAGNTCTTTGGAACTTACACCAGAAGAAGTAATNATTTTCATTGCCACTCCTTCACCTTCTCTAATAATTCCAAGCAATAAATGTTCTACGCCTATGTAGTCGTGACCAAGTCTTAATGCTTCTTCTCGGCTATAGCTTATTACCTCTTTTACTCTTGGTGAAAATTTTGCATCCATATTAATCAAATTTAATATTGTTTTTCATATCATAAACAACTGTTTCAAATTTAATCAACAACAATTTTGTTAATTGTTCATAATATTTGTATTTCGCACACAACTTTGTGGATAAATCATCATTAAATAGGTTAATTTAATCACTAAAGAAATGATACTTTCGTAGAAACTAAGTATAATTTATAAATAAATTTCTATGAGTGAACAAAGTGGAGAAAGAATAGTACCAGTAAGTATTGAAGATGAAATGAAAACAGCATACATTGATTACTCAATGTCTGTTATTGTTTCTAGAGCGTTACCGGATGTAAGAGACGGTTTAAAACCGGTTCATAGAAGGGTTTTGTTTGGGATGCAAGAACTTGGAGTTAGATCAAATAGCTCTTTCAGAAAGTCTGCTAGAATTGTTGGAGATGTATTAGGAAAGTATCATCCCCATGGAGATACTTCAGTNTATGATACTATGGTTAGAATGGCCCAACACTGGTCATTAAGATATCCGCTTGTAGATGGGCAAGGAAATTTTGGTTCAGTTGATGGAGATAGTCCAGCAGCTATGAGATATACTGAAGCAAGATTGAAAAAAGCAGCNGAAGAATTACTTTNTGACTTAGACAAAGATACGGTCGATTTTTCTGCAAATTTTGATGACTCTTTAATGGAACCCAATGTTTTACCAACAAGAATTCCTAATTTATTAGTTAACGGTTCNTCGGGNATTGCAGTAGGGATGGCCACTAATATGGCACCTCATAATTTAACAGAAGTTATTGATGGAACTATAGCTTACATTGATAATAAAGATATTGATATTGATGGGTTAATGGAATTTATCAAGGCTCCTGATTTTCCTACGGGTGGAACTATNTATGGTTTTGAAGGTGTGAAAAATGCATTTCATGAAGGAAAAGGTAGGATTGTGATGAGAGCAAAAACTTCAATTGAAGAAATTAGAGATAATAGAGAGGCTATCATTGTCACTGAAATTCCTTATCAGGTAAACAAAGCAGATATGATTCAAAAAACGGCTTCTTTAGTGAATGAAGGCAAGGTTGAAGGTATTTCAGAAATTAGAGATGAATCCGATAGAAGAGGAATGAGGATTGTATATGAAATAAAAAGAGATGCTATTCCTAATGTAGTATTAAATAAGTTATTTAAATATACTTCCCTACAAACCTCATTCTCAGTAAATAACATTGCGTTAGTTAAAGGCAGACCCGTAGTTTTAAATTTAAAAGATTTAATTGTTCATTTTGTTGATCACAGGCATGAAGTTGTTATTAGAAGGTCTAAGTTTGAATTAAAAAAANCAGAAGACCGAGCACATATTTTAGAAGGGTTAATTATTGCATCTGANAATATTGATGAAGTAATAGCTTTAATTAGATCCTCTAAAAGTCCAGATGAAGCTAGAGAGAAATTGATTCAAAAATTTCAGCTTTCAGATGTACAGTCAAAAGCAATTGTCGAAATGAGATTAAGACAATTAACAGGTTTAGAGCAAAATAAATTAAGAGCTGAATATGATGATTTATTAAAAGTTATTGAAGACTTAAAAGATATTTTAGATAAGGAATCTAGAAGAATGGAAATTATAAAAAANGAACTTTTAGAGGTCAAAGAAAAGTATGGTGATGAAAGAAGGTCTATTATAGAATACTCTGCNAATGAAATGAAAATTGAGGATTTAATTCCCAATGAAGAAGTAGCAATTACCATTTCGCATGCAGGTTATATTAAAAGAACCAATTTAAATGAATATAAAGTTCAAAACAGAGGAGGGGTTGGCTCTAAAGGATCATCTACAAGAGATAAAGATTTTTTACAAGAACTATTTGTAGCAACTAATCACAATTGGCTTTTGATATTTACTGAAAAAGGTAAGTGCTTCTGGATGAGAATTTTTGAAGTTCCTGAAGGTAATAAAGCTGCTAAAGGTAGAGCCATTCAAAATTTGATAAACATTGAACAAGACGATAAGGTCAAAGCTTATGTGGTTGTAAAAGATATTAAAGATGAAGAATACACATCTAACAATTATATAATCATGTGTACAAAGAAAGGTATTATTAAAAAAACCAGTTTAGAAGCTTACTCAAGACCAAGAACTAATGGAATAAATGCTATAGGAATAAGAGAAGGCGATGAATTGTTAGAAGCTAAATTGACAAATGGTGAAAGTGAAATTTTAATGGCAATAAATTCTGGTAGAGCAATTAGATTTAATGAATCTAAAGTTCGATCNATGGGNAGAACTGCATCTGGTGTNAGAGGTATTACATTGGTAGNAAATGACCAAGTAATTGGAATGGTATGTGCACAAGATTTTTCAAGGACAATTATGGTGGTTTCAGAAAATGGCTACGGCAAGCGAACCATGTTAAATGATCCTGAGACCAACGAACCTATTTACAGAGTTACTAACAGGGGAGGAAANGGCGTTAAAACATTGAACGTTACAGATAAAACAGGAAATTTAATTGCTATTAAATCTGTTACTGATGATGACGATTTAATGATAATTAATAAATCAGGTTTAACAATCAGAATGCATGTAGCTGACATTAGAACACAAGGCAGAGCAACTCAAGGAGTAAAATTAATTAATTTAAAAGGAAAAGATCAAATTGCTGCAGTGGCAAAAGTAGAAAAAGATGAAGAAGACATTGAATCTAATGATATAGTTGAAGATTCAAACGAAAANAATACCANCGAATAATATAATCAATTATGAAAAAAAATCTAATCATAGCAATTTTAAGTGTTTTTATATTCGACAATAATGCTTTAAGCCAAAAATTACAATTAACGGAAGCCGCTACAGAATTTAAAAATAATTATAATAATTCATGGGTATCTATTCCAGATTCCACTTTAAGAGCCTTACAAATTGGCAAAAATAAACCTATACTTTTAAAAGCACAAATTGCTATTGATGAATCCTATAATAAACAATTATCAACNCCATTTACTAAGCCTAAAGATTTAGTAAAAATGTATTATTACAGAGGGGCTATTTATTTAGATTTATGGATGCTGTCAAAATATGACAAAGAAATTTTTNANNAAGTNAATNCCATTGGATATCAAAAAATGAATGAAATTGCTTTTGGATCTTTTTCAAAATGTATAGAGTTAGACATTAAAAATCAATGGAATTCAGATGTTAAGAATAAAATTAATTTATACAGAAATATTTCTATAAACAGTGGAGTTGATTTTTTTCAAAAAAGTGATTTTAACCAATCTTTTAATTCGTTTAAAATGGCCTATCAGATGTTTAAAGTATTAAACCTAACAGATACTTTAGCCATGATTAATGCTGCTTTATCTGCTGAGAAAATGAAAAATTCAGAAGAAGCATACCATTATTATAAAATGTGTGCAGATGTAAATTATGGAAAAGGTGCTGAAATGTACCAATCTATGATTAGAGTTTTAAATTCAGAAGAAAATAAAAATGAAGAAAAAATATTAAATGTAATTGCTGAAGGAAAAACAAGATTTCCTAAGGATTATATTCTTAATATTGAAGAATTTAACTATTGGTATTCTAAAGGAGATAACGAAAAAGCACAACAAGCCTTAGAAAATGCTATTGAATCTGATTCAACTAATAAAATTCTCCATTTTAATGTAGGTGTTACTTATGATAACATATCTAATAAATACCATAAGGAAAGCAAACACAAGGAAGCTTTTAATTATATGAATAAGGCGATTAACGGATATAAAAAAGCTATAGAATTGGATAATGAATATGTCGATGCTTATTATAATTTAGGAGCATTATATTACAACCAATCAATTACTGCTAAATCTGTAGCTGGTGATTATTCTGGAGAAAAGTATGATTCAGAAATGAAGAAAGCTGACGATATGTTAAGAAAAGCCATACCGTTATTAGAAAGAGTACTATCACTTTCACCTTCAGATAAATCTACATTAAGAGTTTTGAAGAGTCTTTATTTTAATCTTGATGACATGGATAATTACACTAGAATTAAAAAACAATTAGAATCTCAATAATTTTATCTAATTTTTGAATTTGGTTGGCAATATTAGAAAAATGACTTCTTATGTAGACGATGAAGTTATCTACAATTTGCCTTTATTTAACATTATTAAATCTAATCACCAAATCCAATTAAATCAATTACTAGGTTCCACTATAAGAATATCTTATTCTGGAATAATTAATTGTGTTGTTACAGGTAA
This sequence comes from Crocinitomicaceae bacterium, assembly GCA_002691605.1. Lineage (GTDB taxonomy): Bacteria > Bacteroidota > Bacteroidia > Flavobacteriales_D > Parvicellaceae > MED-G20. The sequence continues at coordinate 57,169 of NZID01000063.1, read as the reverse complement.
AAAAATTAAAAAAGCCTATGGAGAAGGCATGTCTTATGATGCCTTTAGATCCTCTCCTTTAGCCGTGGAAAGTATAATAAGACCTGAGTTGAGTAAAATACATGAGGGTATAGCCTTAAGAGACTACGATTGGGAAATGAAACACCATATGCAACCTCATATTGTATATCTATCCAAAACTGCAGGAAATAAAGTAGGAGTAACCAGAAATACTCAAATACCAACAAGATGGATTGACCAAGGCGCATCAGAAGCTTTAATAATAGCAATAACACCCTACAGGCAAGCAGCTGGCCTTATTGAAATTTCTCTTAAAAAGCATATTAGCGATAAAACTAATTGGAGAAAAATGCTTAAAAATGAACTCAATAAAGAATCTTTATTAAAGATTCGTGATGAATTAATTCTGAATGTAGACAAAGAATTAAAACAATATCTGGTTTTTGATCAAACTATACATAAGATTAATTTTCCAGTAATAAAATATCCATCTAAAGTTAAATCATTATCTCTTGATAATAACCCCTATATTGAAGAGAAATTAATAGGTATTAAAGGGCAATATCTTATTTTTGAAAACGAAACTGTTTTAAATATAAGAAGACATGCTGGTTACTTAATTGAATTCACTTATTGAAATAATTAAAACCAATCAACTAATTTTATTTAAGTTTTTATATATTTAAAAAAAATCATTAAATATGTCATTTCTAGTTAAGCTCCAAAATTTTTTCATTAAAAACGATCCTGATCGGCTTTATTTAGCAAAAAGAATTGCTAGGTCTTTTAGAAATGATGAAGAAGCAATAATGAATAGGTTAGAAGAAATTTATTCAAAAGGGGGGCCTAAAAAATTAAAAGTTAAAGAAATTACTTCCAAGTCTAAAACTCCCATAGTTAAAAAATCACCTGCTTCAGAAGATAAAGATGATAATGCACAAAAACCAGAAGAATTTAAAGATGAAAAACCTAAGAAAAGTAAAAAGAAACTTTTTATTATTATTGGTGTAGTTTTAGCACTAGCTGGAGGAGGAGCGGGATATTTCTTTACTATAGGAAGCGATAATTCCCATGAAACTGAAGATTCTCAGTCAACAGAATCGCACGACTCGGAAGATCACCACCCAGTTGAATCCGAAAAATCAATTGAAGAAATTGAAAAAACGATAGATCAAGCTGAAAAGGATTCGGTAGCGGAAGAATTAATTGAAGCTGGTGAAGTTTTAGAAATTCTTCATTGATTTATTTATTTTAAGGATTAATTTTATGCGGATCTTCATTTTTTAAATCAATTTGATCTTTTACATATTCAATTTTTAAAGATATTGCATAAAGCAGTTTATCTTTTTTTTGCAGCCATTTTTGAGAGTCTTTCCAAGAATCGGCACTTCTTGCAAAGTGAAACAATAAATCAAATCCATTTTTTTTTAACCAAATTAAAGCGGAATCTTTTCCTTCAATTCCTTCAATTGTAGCCAGTAAATGAGCAAATTGATAATCTATTAACCATTTTCTAGATTTTCTTTCATTTAGTAATGCATAACAAAACATACCTAATTCTTTATAGGGACTTTTCATTAAAAAATCACGAAATTCTAAATTTCCTCCAATTGCTTCTCTCCAAGCTATTAGAACTTTTTCAGGATAATTTAAGCTTTTTATAATTATATGATTGGGCTTTTTTTTACTCATTAATTTTAAATCCTTTAATCATGATTTTTAGAATTTGTTGTGCTGCTTTTGCTATTACGGTTCCAGGACCAAAAACAGCGGCAACACCCATTTCAAATAATTTTAAATAATCGTCCTTTGGTACTACACCGCCCACAATTATCATAATATCATCTCTATTTAATTTTTTCAGCTCATTAAATAAATCAGGTATTAAACTTAAGTGACCTGCTGCTAAAGAAGACACTCCAATTATATGAACATCGTTTTCAATAGCATTTTTGGCTACTTCAATAGGGGTTTGGAATAAAGGACCTATGTCTACATCAAATCCAATATCTGCGAAAGAAGTTGCAACAACTTTTGCACCTCTGTCATGTCCATCCTGACCCATTTTTGAAACTAAAATTCGAGGTCTTCTACCAACTATTTTTTCAAATTCTTTAGTTAGTTCTAAGGCGTTTAAAAATTCTTTGTCATTCATAATTTCATTTGAATATACTCCAGAAATGGTCTTAATACTAGCTTTATATCTGCCAAACTCATTTTCTAATGCTTTAGATATTTCACCCAAAGTGGCTCTTTGCCTAGATGCTTGGATAGCAATTTCTAATAAGTTTCCCTTGTTTTCTCTAGCAGATTTTGATAATAGATTTAATAAATCTTTTACTTTTTTAGTATTACGTTTAGATTTTATTTCTTTTAATTTTTGAATCTGACTATTTTTAACTTTTTTGTTATCAATTACCAAAGTATCAATATTTCTATCCTCTGAAGATAAATAAGCATTAAGGCCAATAATTATTTCTTTACCACTATCAATATTTGCTTGTCTTTTTGCGGCAGCTTGTTCTATCCTCATCTTGGGAATTCCTAATTCAATTGCTTTTATCATACCTCCCTGCGATTCTATTTCTTCAATAATTTTCCAAGATTCATTTACTAAATTATGAGTTAATTTCTCCAAATAATGAGATCCTCCTAAAGGATCAATAGTATTGCAGATTTTGGTTTCATTTTGAATAAATAATTGGGTATTTCTTGCAATTCTTGCAGCATTTTCACTAGGTAATGCAATTGCTTCATCTAATGAGTTAGTGTGCAATGATTGAGTTCCGCCCATAACTGCTGCCATGGCTTCTATATAAGTTCTTGAAACATTATTATAAGGATCTTTTTCTGAAAGACTCCAACCAGAAGTCTGACAATGAGCTCGTAACATCATTGATTTAGGATTTTTTGGCTTGAACCTTTCTAGAATTTTTGCCCATAATATTCTACCAGCTCTCATTTTAGCTATTTCCTCAAAATGATTCATTCCTATACCCCAAAAAAAGGACAGTCTTGGTGCAAAATCGTCAATGTTTAACCCAACATCGATCCCTTTTTTTATATATTCTAACCCATTTGCTAATGTATAAGCCAATTCGAGCGCAGCATTTGCTCCAGCTTCATGCATATGATACCCGGAAATACTTATTGGATTAAATTTAGGCATATTTAGAGACGTGTATTGAAATATATCGCCTATAATTCTCATACTTTGTAATGGAGGATATATGTAAGTATTACGAACCATAAATTCTTTAAGAATATCGTTTTGAATGGTACCATTTAATTGATCTAGTGAAACATTTTGCTCTTCTGCAGCAACAATATAAAAAGCCATAATGGGTAAAACTGCACCATTCATGGTCATAGATACCGACATCTTATCTAATGGAATTTCATTGAATAAAATTTTCATATCCTCAACAGTATCAATAGCTACACCAGCTTTACCAACATCGGCTGAAACTCTTTTATGATCAGAATCATACCCTCTATGTGTAGGTAGATCAAAAGCAACAGAAAGACCTTTTTGGCCTTCCTTGAGATTTTTTCTATAAAATTGATTAGATGTTTCGGCTGTAGAAAAGCCTGCATATTGTCTAATTGTCCAGGGTCTTGTTAAATACATTGTAGAATAGGGACCTTTTAAAAAAGGTGGAATTCCAGCATAAAAATTTTCATGACCGTAAGAAGTCTCATTATTATTCTCAAAGTTCAAATTTATATTTTTAAAAGACTTTCTATTCATTGAACATAATTAGAAAATTGATTGCTTTTAATTACCTCTATTAATCCATTTTGTGTTTCTATTTCTTTGAATATTTTCCACGCCTTCTGAGCCAATTTAAGGGAATATTCCTCAATGATATGTGCTCCTTTATACATCTCATTATTTAAATAACTTTCTTCTTTTAAAATTAAAGGAATATTAACTAATATTTTTTTCCAATATTCTTCTTTTGATTTGATTAAACCATCACTTAGTTCAAATGAATTTGCACCTCCTAATAAAGAAGTCATTGCCATATTGGTAATAGACATCAATCTAAAATCAAAATCTTTTTCTTTAAATAATTGTGAATTAACAGATGTTTCAATTTGTATAATAACATCAAGTTGATGAACTTGTGCAATTTGGCTTACTATAGATCTAATAGAAATTATCTTAGCAATAGATTCTATATAATTATTATTAAGACTAGTTTCAATAATTATTTTATTTGGAATTTTAATATTGTTTTTATGATGTAGTTCTATCAATTCATTTAAATAAGCTCCTAAAACGGCAATTTCAAAACTGGGGCTTAAAGCCAAATTATTGGGAACGTATAAACATTTTAAATTTTCATTATCAAATGAATCAATATAGAATTTGTATGTTCGTAATTGCGATGCTAATAGCTTTTCATCATATTTTACGAGTAAATTTGATAGAGGGTTCAGCCTTAATGATCCCGTTTTGATAGAAGTTGCCCATTCAGTCCACAAATTTATTTCCTGTCTAGACCATAATGGATTTAAGGTTATATGATTTTCAATAATATCGACCATTACTTTATTGAAAATGGAACTTTCAAACTTAATTTCTTTTAAATAAATACTATTGATTCCGTCATTTAAACGGCTTAAGATTTTCTTATTCAGAAGTTGATTGGATGTGAATTTCCACCTAATTTGATCAAGAGTTTGGCTTTTGCCATGACTTAAAGTAATTTTGGTTTTAGAAAATTGATTGATTTCTCCAAAATCGGTCTTCCAAAAAAAGTCACTTATATTTTTATCTCTAAAGTCATTTACAACTTTATTTTCCCAATTTTCAGGATAATTTTTTACAAAATAGGTCCAAAAACTCATTTTATGATTATTAAATATACATTAACCATTAATATAATCTTTGATTCTTTTTGAAATAATATGAACGGATTTTGAATGGGAACTATTTTCCACCCACTTATAATCGGGATCTTTTTTAAACCAAGTCATTTGTCTCTTAGCATATTTTTTTGTGTTTATTTTAATCTTTTCAATGGCACTATTTATATCTAAACTCCCATTGAAGTATTCATATAATTCTTTATAACCAACTGTTTTTAATGCGTTTAAATTTTTGAAATCTGTTAAATTTTTTGCCTCTTCAATTAATCCATCTTTAATCATTTGATTAACTCTAGAATTAATATTTGATTGTAATTGTTCCTTCTCTAAATATAAAAGAAACTTTAAGTAATCAAAATTTCTTTTTTTGCATGTATTTAATAAAAATGAAGAATAAGGTTTTCCCGTTATAATACATACTTCCAAAGCTCTTATTATTCTTTGAGGATTATTTATATCCATTTTATAATAATGTTCAGGATCTAAATTTTGTAATTGTTTCTGAATATTATTAATTCCCCTGTCTAAAAATTGTTGATTTAGTCGGTTTCTTATTTTATGATTTTTAGGTAATTGATCTAGTCCTTTGCAAACTGCATCTATATACATTCCAGAACCTCCAACTAAAAAAGCTATTTTATTAGTTTTAAAGTATTGATTAAGTTGGGTAATTATATCTTTTTCATAATCTCCCGCTGAATAGTAGTCATGAATAGATTTATTATTGATAAAAGAATGATTTACTTCTTTTAACTCATCTTTAGATGGTTTAGCTGTACCAATATTCAATTCTTTATAAAATTGTCTACTATCACATGAGAATATGGAAGATTGGAAATCTTTTGCTAATTGTATAGCCAATTTAGTTTTTCCTACAGCTGTCGGACCTGCTATGATTATTAATAATGATCTATCCACACCAATTATTATTAATTAACAAAATTAATTAAACAATTAATCAAAGTATTCAGTATCTTTTAAATGGGATGATTAAATTTGTTTATGAGTAAAAATTTACTAATACTTGATTTTGGCTCTCAATATACGCAATTGATAGCAAGAAGAGTTAGAGAGCTAAATGTATATTGTGAAATTCATCCCTACAATAAAATACCCGAAAATTTTAACTTTCACTCTGTTATACTTTCAGGTAGCCCATCTTCAGTCAATCAGTCTAAACCGCCTTTTCCAAATTTAGAGTCCATAAATTCTTCTATTCCCATTTTAGGTATTTGCTATGGTGCTCAGTATCTTGTCCATAAGTTTAAAGGTAAAGTAATAAGCTCTAATACAAGAGAGTATGGCAGAGCTAATTTATCGTCTATCGATTCTGAAGATCCTCTATTTAATCATGTTAGACTGAATTCTCAAGTCTGGATGTCTCATGGAGACACTATAAATGAACTTGGAACAAATATGATTAGTATTGCCAGTACTAAAGATGTTAAAAATGTTGCTTTTAGATTAAAAGATCGAAACCTATTTGGAATTCAATTTCATCCAGAAGTATTTCATTCAGAGGATGGTTTGCAAATTATAAAAAATTTTGTTATTCATATTTCTAATTGTTCACCCACTTGGACTCCTAATTCCTTTGTAGATACGTCAGTTTTAAATATAAAAAATACCGTTAAAGATCAAAAAGTGGTCCTTGGTTTATCCGGAGGTGTTGATTCAAGTGTTGCCGCTTTACTTTTACATAAAGCTATTGGTGAAAATTTACATTGTATATTTGTGGATAATGGTCTTCTAAGAAAAAATGAATATTTTGACGTTATCAAACAATACAAATCCTTAGGTTTAAACATAAATGGAGTAGATTCTAAAGAAAAGTTCTACCGCTCTTTAGAAGGTCTCACAGATCCAGAAGAAAAGAGAAAAGCCATTGGAAAAACCTTTATTGAAGTTTTTGATAGGGAAGCAAATAAAATTAAAAACGTTGATTGGCTAGCCCAGGGGACAATTTATCCTGATATTATTGAATCAGTATCGGTGAATGGTCCCTCAGTTACCATAAAATCTCATCATAATGTGGGTGGATTACCAGTATACATGAAATTAAATATTATAGAACCTTTAAAATCACTTTTCAAGGATGAAGTTAGAAGAGTAGGTAAATCTTTAAAATTACCTAAACAGATCTTAAATAGACATCCTTTCCCAGGTCCAGGACTAGCCATTAGGATTCTTGGTGAAGTAACATCTGATAAAATAGAAATACTTCAAGAAGTAGATCATATTTTTATTAGTGGTTTAAAAGAAGATAAACTTTATGATAAGGTTTGGCAAGCAGGAGCAATATTTTTGCCCATACAATCTGTTGGAGTTATGGGAGATGAAAGAACCTATGAAAATGCCGTTGCATTAAGAGCCGTTTCATCGACTGATGGAATGACCGCTGATTGGTGTCATTTACCCTATGAATTCTTGGCAAAAATTTCCAACCGAATAATTAATAACGTTAAAGGAATTAATCGAGTAACTTACGATATAAGTTCAAAACCACCAGCAACAATAGAATGGGAATAAAAAAACATATACTACTATTTAGCATTTTTTTTATTTTAATCAGTGCTATTTCTATAGCTCAAGATCTTGATTCTAATCATTATAAATTACATACCGTTTTAAAGGGCGAAACGAGTTATGGCATAGCTAAAAAATATCAGATTAAGTTAAATGATTTTTTCTCTGTCAATCCAGAAGCCTCAAAGGGTTTAAGTAAGGGGGAAATTGTAAAAATTCCTATTCCTGTTTTTATCACTCAGAAAAGCAATGATAAAGATTCTACAGCAAAAAAACACATAGTAAATAAAGGGGAGACTCTTTGGTCGATTTCAAAAATGTACGGAGTTCAATTTTCTTTAATTAAGTCATATAATCAATTGAAATCCAATGATTTGACTCTAGATCAAGTTTTGTTAATTCCTAATATAATAACAGACACAATTAACGAAATTACCCCCATGATTAAACATGTTGACCATCCTTTACTTAAAAAATGTGATACTTTGATAATTCATAAGGTCAAAAAAAAGGAAACTCTTTATTCAATATCTAAAAAATATGGGATTGGATTAGATAAAATTATAGAAAGCAATGTTTTTTTAGAAAATAAAGGTTTAAAAAAAGGACAAGAGTTAAAAATAATTTACAGGTTATTTGATTGTAAAGAAGATTCTGTTAATATAATTCCACAGCAATTATTTGCTGATTCTAATGCTATCGTAGATCCTATTTTAAATATTTCTGTTCTTTTGCCATTTTTTATTGACGATTCTGATTCCATAATAGAAAATTGTCCAGAAAATATCACTTGTGATATTAATAGATCTACTGAAAGATCAGTCTTGATATATAATGGTATTAAAATGGCTTTAGAAGAACTTAAAAGTCAAGGATATAACCTTGAATTAACTCTTTATGATACACGATATGATACTAACTTTGTTAATGAGATTTTAAAGGATTCCCTAATGTTGGAATCTGATTTAATCATCGGACCAATATATTCTAAAAATATAAAATTAGTTAGAGCTTTTTCTAAGTTCCATAGAGTTCCTATGATTTCTCTTTACAATATACCTAGCCAAGCTCTTTTTAACTATCCAGATTTATATAAATTAAAGGCCTCTAGATCAACCCAATCAAAAGAAATGGCTAACCTTCTTAAAATGAATAATTTAGAAGATAATATTCTAATAATATCCGATATAGACGATCGAAAAAGTAAGACTTATTCTAGAATATTTTCTGACGTTTACAATGATTCCTTATTTTTTGAAGATACAATTATGGCTCAAAAAGATTCTATATTTCCTAATTTGGTTAAAAGGGGAGAAGATTGGGAAAACCTTCATGAATTATTGTCTCAAGACAAAAATAATTTATTTGTAATATGTTCTAATCAAATACCGTTCTTAACTTATGCTTTTAATCAAATTATTGAATTCTCAAATTCACAAAACCATTATAATTCAAAATTTACTATTTTTGGATTTGAGGAATTATTTAGATTAAATACAATTGATGTAAACTATAAAAATAAATTCAATTTACATTTTTCTTCTGTTGGTTTAATTGATTACGAGTCATCTAAAGTAAAAAATTTCATTGAAAGGTATCAAAATTATTTTTCAGCAGAACCAACTCAATTAGTTTTTGATGGATATGACATTGTTCATTCTGTTTTTTTAAATGCTTTCTCTAATAATAAATATGATAAAATATACCCGGGTCTAAAAACTGATGTTAATTTCAAAAAAATTGATACAAATAGTGGTTTAGAAAATACTATTGTAAAATTTTATAATCTTAAAAATTTCCAATTAAATCAACTTTCAAAAAATTGAAGAAATTAATTTATTTATTTCTTATTGTTTCTGTAGGTCTGATGGGGTATTATTCATCGCCCTTGATTTATTTATACTTAAACAAGGATAAAAAAGAAATTATATCCAACTCAGAGAAAGTCAATTTAAATTTAAATGAAAATTTATTATTCAATGATTTAGGTAATTTTTTAATAGAAAATAAAATTTTAATGAATTCAAAAACAATTAATTCTTTAATAGAATATAAAGGTTATTCTAATGAATATCTAAATAAGGGGAAATACACCATTAATCGAAATTGGTCAACTAATAAGTTAGTTAATCAATTATACATAATGAGAAATCAAAATATCATTGATTTGTATGTTCCATCAGCTAGAAATTTAAAAACGGTGATAAGAAAAATAGCCACTCAAATAGCCATTGATACATCAGCGATTTATAATAAATTTAGAGATGAGAATTTAGCTAGGAATTATGGTTTTTCAACTCTTAATTTTTCTACAATAATTATTCCCAATACCTATGAGGTCTATAGTAATTTAAATGCTAAAGGGTTATTTAAATTATTTAGAAATGAATACAAAAAATTTTGGAATTCAAACAGAATAAAAAAAGCAAATATTATTGGATTAAGTCAATCAGAAGTAACCATTTTAGCTTCCATAGTTCAAATGGAACAACAAATTAAATTTGATGAACATTCTAAAATTGCAGGTCTATATATAAATAGACTTCAAAAAGGCATGAAACTACAGGCTGATCCAACTGTTAAGTTTGCTTTGAAAATGCCCACTTTAAGAAGATTGTATTACAAACATTTGGAAGTGGACTCGCCTTACAATACCTATAAATACAAGGGTTTGCCACCGGGACCAATATGTATTGTAGATCCTAGAGTAATTGATGCAGTTTTAAACTATTCTAAACACGATTATATATTTATGTGTGCCAAACCATCTTATTCTGGATATCATAATTTTTCATCAACCAACGTAGAACATGAAAAATATAAAAAAATGTATATTTCTTGGTTGTCTTTAGAAAAAATCAATTAACTAAAAGCCCAATTATTAGACTTATAAAACTGCATCCAAAGCAGCTAATTGCAATTACTTTGAGTTGACTGTCCAGTAATTTCATGTCTTGATATTTGTTCAAGTGTATCAGGTGTCTAATCACAAAAATTAGCGGAAACATGGAAATTATGTAGTAATAATTTTGGCTGAACAAAATAATTGTAAGAAGTGAACTTATTGATAAAAATAGTAATAGAAAATGATATTTTTTGGATTTATGTATTCCCATTTTTACAACTAAAGTATTTTTGTTGTTTATTAAATCATTTTCATAATCTCTCATGTTATTTAAATTAAGAACTCCACAACTCATAAGTCCAGTAAATAATGCACCCGGAATAGTTATCCAATGAAAGTTTTTAGTAAATAAATAATAACTGCCTATAACTCCTACCATTCCAAAAAAAATAAAAACCGATAAATCTCCATAAGCTTTATATCCGTAAGCATACTTACCAACGGTATATTTTATAGCAGCTATAATAGAGCTAATTCCAAGAACTAGAAAAATTGATATTTTATAAATGTCTGTATGAAATACACTAAAAATCAAGTAAAGTCCAACAGTTAAAGTTATAATGCTTAAAATTACAATTGCCACTTTCATTTGGAATTTAGAAATTTTTCCTGATTGTACCATTCTTTCTTCCCCGGTTCTATTTTTATCTGCTCCCTTTATTGCATCGCCATAATCATTGGCAAAATTGGATACTATTTGAAGTAGTAGAGTAGTTGTAAGGGCAAGAAAAAGTATTTTGTAGGATAATTCTATATGATTTATCATCACTAATGAAGAAGACAATAGAATACAAGAAAAAGATAAAGGGAGTGTTCTTAGTCTAGCGGCTTTAATCCAATATTTAATTTTCACTACTTAAAAGTATTATCATTTTCTTTCTCCTGGATTGTTGTGTTGCTTTTTTCTTTCTGACTGTATTTTTTTAAATTCTTTAACACCTTGATAATACTTTGCTACTTTTTGAATGGGAAGTACTTCTTTAAATTTCTGATGGTATTTTATTTTTATATCCATCTGATCTTTACCCATTTGTATTCTAGAGTCCACAATTTCTTCTAATTCACTATCGGATAATTCTTCTGTTTTTTTATTCTTTAACATCGTTCTGTAATGATTATTTTTATTTTTAAGATCTTTTAATTCTTTTTGCATATCACTAACAACAGGCCAAAATGCTTTAGATTCTTCTTCATTTAAGTTCATTTTCGCATTAAAAAATGCAATTTTTTGAGCCTTTCTATTTTCATTTTTTGGATTTGAAATATTGTTTTCGCTTTGAGCTAAGGTTAATGTAGAGATTAAATAAATTAAAACAAGGACAACAGTTTTTCTGGGTTCAATTAAAGGTTTCATATTTTCATTTTTTTTAAAGGATAATTTATTCTATTGATTAAAAAGTATTTAGAGGTGATTATTTTCGCTTTAAAACTCGACGGGTTGCTTTGATAATGTCTGTAGAATGTAAACCATATTTTTTCATAAGATCGGCTGGGTTTCCACTTTCTCCAAATTGATCATTAACTGCTACAAATTCCATTGGAAGTGGATGGTTATTGGCTAGTAATTGAGCTATTGATTCTCCCATTCCACCAGCTACTTGATGTTCTTCTGCAGTTACCACACATTTTGTTTTGGCTACAGATCTTAATATGCTTTCATTATCTAAAGGTTTAATGGTGTGAATGTTAATTAATTCAACGGATAATCCTTCTTTAGCTAAAGTTCGAGCAGCTTCCACAGCTTCCCAAACTAAGTGACCTGTTGCAAAAATAGAAACATCGGTTCCTTCTTGAAGTAGTAAAGCTTTGCCAATTACGAAAGGAGCATCTTTCGGAATAAAAATAGGTACTTTTGGACGTCCAAATCTTAAATAAACGGGTCCAATATGATTGGCTATTGCTAAAGTAGCTGCTTTGGTTTGGTTGTAATCACAAGGATTAATAACAGTAATTCCTGGTAACATTTTCATCATTCCAATATCTTCTAAGACTTGATGTGTTGCCCCGTCTTCTCCTAGTGTTAAACCCGCATGAGAAGCGCAAATTTTTACATTTTTATTGGAATAGGCTATTGATTGTCGAACCTGGTCATAAACTCTACTGGTTGAAAAATTGGCAAAAGTACCGGTAAATGGAATTTTCCCTCCTATGGTCATTCCAGCAGCAATTCCCATCATATTAGCTTCTGCAATTCCAATTTGAAAAAATCTTTCAGGAAATTGGTCTTTAAAGTCATTCATTTTTAAAGAACCTGTTAAATCTGCGCACAAAGCAACTACATTTTCATTAGTTCTACCTAACTCAGAAAGACCTGCTCCAAATCCTGATCGAGTGTCACTGTTTCCTAAAATTTCAATTTTCATAGTTTAAGATTTATATTTTGCCCAGAAGTTATTTTGAACTCTTTTAAAATAGTATGTGCTGTACTATTAGAACGATTACTTCTAAAACTTATGAAATATTTTCCAGGTTGGATATTTAAATTTTTGATACATCTTTCTTCCGCAAAATCATAAACCCATACATTCTCTCCCTTACTTTTGATAAATAGAGCAGCTGGTCCTCCTGATTTATTAACTTGAATAGAGCCATATAGTGGGATAATAATATCCGTACTTGTACTTTGCTTTATATTAATTTTATCAAAATAAATTCTAGGAAGTGTTAAAATTTCCAAATCATATTCTCCAACTAAATATCTCTTTGAAGAATTCATTTTTTGAACATTTAGAATATGGTTTTCATTATTATTCTTAATTAAACAATTAATTCCGTTGTATGGATTGTCGTAACCACTTATTTTAAGATTTAACTTTCCCAAAGGAGAACTGACATTGATAATAGTATGTTTTCCAGGTATTAATTTTATACTATCTAAAATTATTTCAGGAACCGTATGAACTACTAATTTATAGGTGTAGAGTGGATCTAATGACAAAGTATCAGGATTATTATATCTGTTCAAAGTGTGGACATAAGTATGTAACAACTGTCCATTATATGAATTATATAAGCTCATTGTTACATCAGTTTCTTTTGGAAGATTATTAAGGTTATTTAAATTGATTTGAGCTGTTGTATTATTTAATGCTTGACTTATTACAAATTTTAATACACTTTTAAACGAATCTTCATTCTCAGCACTCAAAAATTCACCTATACATTGAAATTGACTTAAGTAAGAAGTATCTAACCCCAGTCCAATAACAAATGGTTTTAGCTTAATATTTTTTTCTTTTAAGGCTATAGCAACTGCACAGGGATCTTCATCACAAGCCTCCATGCCATCTGTAATTAAAATTATAAAATTCCTACAATCATCACAAGAAGGAAAATCTTCAGCTGAATATTCAAGAGATCTTGCGATAGGAGTAGTGCCTTTAGGTTGTAATCTTCTTATTTCATTAATAATATTTTGATAATTATCATTAGCACTAGCAAAAGGAACTTCAAGTTTAGTGTCAGAACAATCTTGTTTGCCAGGAAGTATTTTACTTTGATGTCCGTAAATTCTAAGAGCTAATTCAATATTTTCTAGAGATCTCAGGCTATCCATTGTTTGAATCATTAAACTTTTAGCTATAGAAATTTTACTACTCTTTTCCCACTGAGCATTCATACTATTCGAACCATCGAAAATGAAAAGGATTCTTATTTTACCTTCACTTTCTTGAGCTTTGGTTTCAGTAAAGAGATATCCAAATCCAATTATTAATAAAATTTTTAAATATTTGATCATTCAGAGAACTTTATCTTTTATAGTATTAATAATCACCTAGTGTCTCTTTATTTTGACTTAATGCAATTTCTAATTGTTCGTCATTTGGAGCTATTCCATGCCAACGATGTGATCCCATCATATAATCTACACCATTTCCCATTTCCGTTTTCATTATAATCATAATTGGTTGTCCTTTTCCAGATAGAGATTTAGCTTTTTCTAATGTGTTATATAGTTCTTTGATATTATTTCCATTACAGGCAATAGTTTTCCAACCAAAAGCTGCCCATTTAGCTTCTAAATTCCCCAACGAAATAACATCGTCAACATCTCCATCTATTTGTCTTCCATTATAATCGATGGTTGCTATTAAATTATCTATTTTTTTAGCAGACGCGTACATAGCTGCTTCCCATATTTGACCTTCTTGTAATTCTCCATCCCCGTGAAGAGTATAAATTAAACTAGAGTCCTTATTTAATTTTTTAGAAGTTGCAGCTCCTATTGCAACACTTAAACCTTGTCCGAGTGATCCGCTTGCAATTCTGACTCCAGGTAATCCTTCATGTGTTGTTGGATGCCCCTGAAGTCTAGAATCAATTTTTCTAAATGTATTCAGTTCATTAATTGGAAAATATCCGATTCTTGCTAAAGTTGCATAATAGACTGGAGAAATATGTCCGTTTGATAAAAAAAATAAATCTTCATTATTACCATCCATTGAAAAGTTAGTATTGTGATTTAAAATTGTGTTGAAAAGAACAGTAAAAAACTCTACACATCCCAAAGACCCACCAGGGTGACCAGAATTCTGAGCATGGACCATTCTAACAATATCTCTTCTTATTTGAGTAGCAAATTCTTCTAGGAAATTATTGTTCATAATTTTATTATTGTTATTTACAAAAATAAACATATAGTTCATCGTGAATAGCAGTGTTAAAAACTTTGAGTAACTATTTTAAAATTAACTATTAAAAATAAAATTGTATTTTCGATTTTTCATGAGGTCCGCAATAATTATAGTATTCTTTTTCCAGTCAATTTCTTCATTTTCCCAACATTTAGAAGAAGAGGTAACCTTATTTTTAAATAATAAAGAAAATCAGCTTTTTATTCAAAACCATGGCTACTATTTTATTGATATTCCAAAAGAAAAAAATTATCAAAACAGACTCTCAGGTACGTTAAATAATATTGATACCTCAAAAATAGATTTGAATCATATTAATTTAAATTTTAGTATGAATGATTATAGATATTATTTAATTAGTGACCAAAAAGTCATTTTAGTATTAAAATCTATTAATCATATTAAAAAACATATGAATAAATAATGAATTATTTATTTAAAAATATAATTATAATATTTACTATATGTCCCTGTTTTTTTTGGAGCCAACCCACTGTACAAATTAATGATTCAGACTGGATTGTAAATTCAAGTAATGGGGCATGTAATTGTTCCAATGATTTTAATAACGGTTCATTTTTAAATTTTTTTGATTCTGGTGGCTCGACAGGTTCTTATAATTCTAATGAGACTGAAGTAATTACTCTTTGTCCAGACGGAAGTGGTTCTAAAATGGTTGTTGCGTTTGGAATTAATGCTGGATACACATTAAATATAGACCCCTCTGACACTCTTTATGTATACGATGGAAATTCTGTTAATGCCCCAATCTTGGCTGCTATTAATGATAGTACTTTTCCAAATGGGATTAATATTTCAGCATCATGGAGTAACATTTCTGGCTGTTTGACTTTTAAATTTGTCAGTGACGGCATTTCTGAAGGTTCTGGGTGGGATGCCAATTTGTCTTGTGCCAATTTAATTCAACCTTATAGTAATCACATAAGTGCTTACATAACTGGAAATGCAAATGGAAGTAATGACACAATAAGTGATTTAAATCCGGTAGATACTGGATATGTAGATATTTGTTTTGGTGACATTATTGAATTTGTTGCTGAGCCTTACTTTCCATATGAACCTGGCGGAGATTCTGCAGCTCTTAGTGGCGGTGGATATATGCAGTCTAATAATTATACAGTAACGTGGGAATTAAGTAATGGCACAACATTTAATACTAATTCTTTCCTTTTTTCGCCATCTGCTAGAAATGGATATTTTTTAACTTTAAAAATTGAAGATCCGTTAGGACAATTTCAATATAGTTTTTGTAAAATAAGAGTCTCTACACAGCCTGACTTTTCTACGTGCGGACCTGCACAATCTCCAATTTGTTTGGGAAGAGTTACTCAGCTTTTTGGAGGGGTTACTGGAGCAGATACTGTTGGAGTAGACCCAGTTCCAACAAACTTTCCAATTAGTGGAGTATTTGGTGCTCAAACATATTTACCAGACGGTTCTGGAATTAATTATACAACCACTATTAATATTTCAGGGTTTACACCAGGAATCACTATTCAAAATCCAACAGATATTGAAAAAATGTGTGTAAAAATGGAACATTCTTACCTGGGCGATTTAGAAATGATGTTGACTTGTCCAAATGGTCAAAATGTAAATATATTCAATAGCTATTCAGGAAATGGTCTTTTCCCTGGAGGCTTTGGAGGAAGTAGTACTTTTTTAGGCGGTGCATACGATAACAATACAGGTAATATTGGCTACTGCGAAGAATATTGTTTTTCTAACGATGCTTCTTCCTTGCCAGCTTGGGTAAACGGATATTCAACTACAACTGCTACTGGTCCCAGTATAGGTCAAATGGTTGTACCTGGTCAATATAATCCTGAACAAAATTATACTCCCTCTTTACAGGGTTGTCCAATTAATGGAACTTGGACTTTAACAGTCAGAGATAATATAGGTATTGACGATGGATATATATGTGAATGGGGTATTTATTTTAATAGCACCCTTCACCCAAATAGTGAAACATACGCACCATTAATAAGCTCTGTTAATTGGTTACCAGATTCGACCATAATTTCTAATCAAGACACCAATATTATAGTGCAACCTAATATGTTGGGTCCCAACAATTATACTTTTGTTGCCCAAGACGAGTACGGTTGCTTTTATGATACTGTTATAACGGTTCAAACTCTTCAAGGAGGATCAATCATTGGAGATACGACAACTTGTGATGATTTTTTTAATTATTCTGGGAATTATCTGCCACCTGTAGGTGGAAATTGGCTTTATTACAGCGATGATGGAACTATAACTTTTGATCCTAATAATAATATAGCTAATCCCATAATAACCGTTTCCGATCCAGGAATTTATTACATGGGTTTACACGATATATTTTGTAATGATACCTTAATACATACTATAGAGTTCAAAGAATTACCTGACGCTCATGACTTTAGTTTAGATACTTTTTGTATTGGTGAAGATGTGTTATCAGTAATTTCTAATACCAATAATGAATTTACCTATGAATGGTTAGATGATTTAGATAGTTTAATTTCAGAAGGAGATTCTCTAATTTTAAATAGCAATACCTACACAATTGGATCTCATCCTATCTATTTAAGAGTTTCTAATGAATGTGGAGAAGAAATAACTTCCAATGAATTGGTAATTGAAAGATGTGAAATACCTAATGTAATAACGCCTAATGGTGATGGTGAAAATGATTTTTTTTATACTCATTTTGCAGCTATTTATAATGATGTAAATTTTATTGTTTTTAATAGATGGGGGAAAATTGTTTATGAGTCTTTTAGTTATCAGAATAATTGGAACGGAACTGATTTAATGGGAAGACCTCTATCTGATGGCAGTTATTTCTTCTTTATTACTTTTGATGGTGGAAAAGAAAAAAACCAAGGAATACTTCAAATTATTAACGCTAATTAAAAAAAACTTAATTTAATATGGCTTTGAAATGCGGTATCGTGGGATTACCCAATGTTGGAAAATCAACACTATTTAATTGCTTATCTAATGCTAAGGCTCAATCTGCAAACTTTCCTTTTTGTACTATTGAACCTAATGTCGGTACTATTACTGTTCCAGATTTAAGATTGAATAAATTAGAATTACTTGTTAATCCAGAAAAAGTCATACCAACAACTATAGAAATTGTAGACATTGCAGGTCTTGTTAAGGGAGCTCACAAAGGAGAGGGTCTAGGTAATCAATTCTTAGCAAATATTAGAGAAGTTGATGCCATAATTCATGTTATAAGATGTTTTGATAATGATAATGTTATTCACGTAGACGGAAAAGTAGATCCTGTTGCAGATAAGGAAATAATTGATTTAGAACTACAGCTAAAAGATTTAGAAACGATTATAAAGAGAATTGGAGCAATAGAAAGAAAAGCAAAATCAGGTGATAAAGAATCTGGTAAAATATTATCTGTATATCAAAAAGCTAAAAGTCATTTAAGTGAAGGTAAATCTCTTAGATCACTTTCTTTGGATGATGGATTAACTAAATATATAGATGAATTACAACTAATAACGGCAAAACCTGTAATGTATGTTTGTAATGTTGACGAAAAATCCGTTTTAGATGGAAATAACCATGTAAAAGCTTTAAAATCCTCTATTTCAAATGAAAACTCTGAGATACTTATATTAGGTGCAGCAATAGAAGCTGATATTACAGAATTAAGCGATTTTGAAGAAAGAAAAATGTTTTTAGACGACTTAGGCTTAGATGAACCAGGAGTGAGTAAACTAATCAAAAAAGCATATTCTTTATTAAATCTTCAAACCTATTTTACCGCCGGTGAAAAAGAAGTGAAGGCTTGGACAATAAAAAAAGGGATGACAGCACCAGAAGCAGCAGGAGTTATTCATACAGATTTTCAAAAGGGATTTATAAAAGCAGAAGTAATAAAATACAATGATTTTATCGAACTTGGATCAGAAAATGCTGTTAAAGAAGCGGGTAAACTAATGGTTCATGGTAAAGAGGATGTTTTAAATGATGGAGACATTATGCATTTTAGGTTCAATATATAAACAATAATTAAATCAAAAATTCGTTTAAAATTAAAAACAATGAGATTAGTCTTTTTAAGTTTCGCATTTTCATTCTCTATTATTTACTTTTCTCAACAAAATCCTTCTTATACAATTTTAAATAATAATTGTACAGCAAGGAATTCTTCTTTAGGCGGATATCCTATAGGAGTAATTGATTCTGATCCATCACTGGCAATTTTTTTGCCCTCTAATCTTTCCAAATTAAATACAGATAAACTGGTAATTAATTACAATAATCATTTTGCAGACTCTGATTTTGGAATGATTAATTACAATTTTAGTTTAAAGAAAAAAGGGAATTTTTCTGCAACATTAATTTATAACAATTATGGAAAATTTGAATACTATAATTCATCAGGAATTCCAACAGGAAATACCTTTACAGCAAATGATTGGATCTTTCAGATCGGTCATTCTAAAAAACTGCATGATTTTCTTCAAATAGGAATTAATGTCAAAATCATTACTTCGAATCTAGAACAATATTCTTCTGTAGCCTTAGCTTCTGATATTAGTATGACTTATCACAATAATAATAAAAGAATTGGAGGATATTTATTATTAAGTAATATAGGTACTTCCCTAACAAATTATAATTTATTGACTTCTCAAAATAACAGACTGCCATTTAATTCAATTTTTGGAATAAATACTGAGTTAAAACATGCTCCAGTTCGTTTTCATATTACCTATAATCATTTAAATAAATGGAAAATAATTTCCAATAACCAAATAAACTCATCAGATGCTAACAGAATAAATGAGTTTTCAAACCAATTGCTGAATCATTTCGTAGTTGCTACGGAACTTTTATTCTCTGAAAATTTTAATTTAAGATTTGGGTATGATCTACTTTCAAGAAATGAATTACAACCTCAATCAAGACCTGGAACAACTGGTATTTCATGGGGTTTAGGTTTAAAAGTGAAAAGTTTTAAGATCAACTATTCTAATTCTAAATACCATTTTTCAGGAATTTCAAATAATCTTACTATAATTAAAAGTTTTAAAACAACTAAACCAAAAGATTAGAATCTTCTACAGGGCCAAGGTTTTGAAAATTATAAATATTTCTATCTAACAAGTGGGAGGGAGATACATTTTGTAAAGATCTGAATATGATTGCTTTTCTATTAGGGTAACTAATTTCCCATTCTTTAATCAGATTTTTAATTTTTTGTCTTTGAAGGTTAGTTTGAGATCCACATAAATTACAAGGTATTATCGGGAATTCCATTAATCTAGAATAGGTTTCAATATCTGATTCTTTACAAAACGATAAGGGTCTAAGAACCATTAAATCTCCTTTATCAATTAAGTATTTTGGTGGCATAGCTTCCATTTTTCCACTAAAAAATAAGTTTAAGAAATAGGTCTCTATTATATCATCCATGTGATGACCTAAAGCAATTTTATTACACCCTAATTCTCTTGCACAATCATATAAACTACCTCTTCTAAGTCTAGAACATAAACTACACATAGTTTTTCCTGCAGGTATTTTTTCTTTTACGATTCGATAGGTGTCCTTTTCAATAATTTTAAAATTAAGATTTAATTTGTTTAGATATTTTGGAAGGACATCAACTGGAAAATCAGGTTGTTTTTGATCCATATTAACGACAACAAAATCAAAATTAGTTTCACCGTATTTTTGAAAATGAATAAACATATCTAACATTGTATAGCTATCTTTTCCTCCTGAGACACAAATCATAATTTGGTCGTTCTTTTCAATCATAGAAAAGTCATTAATTGCTTTTGATGTAGCTGATATTATTTTTTTTTTAGCTGCTAACAGTTCTTTTTTCTTATTCACTCTACAAAGAAAATAATAATACTTAATAGGATACTTTATTAATTATAATTTCTCTAAAAATTTTGTATTATTATATTTGGTTAAAAATAGATTATGGATTCAAAATCTTTAATGGAATTAGAAAATAATTACGGTGCACATAATTATCATCCATTGCCCGTAGTATTAGAAAAAGGAATAGGGGTTCATGTTTGGGATTGTGAGGGAAAAAAGTATTTTGATTTTTTATCAGCATATTCAGCAGTTAATCAAGGTCATTGTCACCCTAAAATAATCGAGGCTTTAATAAATCAATCTTCTAAATTAACATTAACTAGTCGAGCATTTTTTAATGATCAGTTAGGCCCTTATGAAGAATTCATTTGTAATTTATTTAAGTATGATAAGGTTTTACCCATGAATACAGGTGTAGAAGGAGGAGAAACGGCTAATAAATTAGCTAGAAAATGGGGTTACCTTAAAAAAAATATTCCAGAAAATAAAGCAAGAATTCTATTTGCAAAGGGTAATTTTTGGGGAAGAACACTTGCTGCCATTTCTTCTTCTGACGACCCATTATCTTACGAAGGTTTTGGACCATTTATGCCTGGATATGATTTAATACCATATAATGATTTATCTGCTTTAGAAGATGAACTTAAAGATCCAAATGTAGCTGCTTTTATGGTAGAACCTATTCAGGGAGAGGCTGGAGTAGTTGTTCCAGATGATGGTTATTTAGAAGGTGTCAGGAATCTTTGTAATAAATACAATGTTTTATTTATAGCAGATGAAGTTCAAACAGGAATAGGAAGAACAGGCAAATTATTAGCTACTGATTATGAAAATGCTAAGCCAGATATTTTAATCTTAGGAAAAGCTCTTTCTGGGGGGGTTCTTCCTGTTTCAGCAGTATTAGCAAATAATGAGGTTATGATGTGTATAAAGCCAGGAGAACATGGTTCAACTTTTGGTGGAAATCCACTTGCTTGTGTAGTGGCAAAGGCTGCATTAGAAGTTATTATTGAAGAAAAACTCTCTGAAAATGCAATGGAATTAGGGATTCATTTTAGAAATCAATTAAATAAATATATTAAAAATTCTTCAATTGTAAAATTAGTAAGAGGAAAAGGATTATTAAATGCTATAGTAATTAATGATACAGAGACAAGTAAGACAGCTTGGAATCTATGTTTAGAAATGAAAAATAATGGTTTGTTAGCCAAACCTACTCATGGAAATATTATCAGATTTGCTCCCCCACTTACAATTAATAAAAATCAACTTGACGATTGTATTGAAATAATAATTAATACCATCAAAAATTATAGATTTAATTAAGAATTGAGCATTACTGGCATTACTAGCATCAGAAAATCTTCTCCATTATCATTTGTAGTATCTGGTATTAAAATTCCAGCTCTGTTAGGTGCACTTAATTCAAAAACAACATTGTCAGAATCAATGTTTTGAAGCATTTCATTTAAAAATCTTGAATTGAAACCAATTTCCATTGATTCTCCTTGATATGAACAAGTTAATCTTTCGTTTGCTTCGTTAGAGAAATCGACATCTTCAGCACTTATATTCAATTCACTACCATTAATTTTGAGTCTTACTTGATGGGTAGTTTTATTTGCAAAAATACTAACACGTTTAATAGATTGATAGAAAGCGTTTCTATCAACGGTTAGTCTATTTGGATTTTCTTTTGGAATAACCGCTTCGTAATTAGGATATTTTCCGTCAACCAACCTGCAAACAGGCAAAATATCATTAAAAGAAATACTAGCGTTTGATTCGTTATATTGAATAGTTACTTCTCCATCATAGTTTTGAAGAAGACCTTTTAATAAGTTCATGGGCTTTTTAGGAAATATAAATGCAGATGGTGCACTAGAATGAACGTCGTTTCTTGTATATCTTACTAACTTGTGTGCATCCGTGGCAACGAAGGTTAAATTACTTTCAGATAATTGAATGAAAACACCACTCATAACCGGTCTTAAATCATCATTTCCAGTAGCGAAAATAGTTTTTTCTATAGCTCTTTGAAAAATAAAACTACTTATTGAAACAGCAGAAGGAGCTTCTATAACTGGGGATTTTGGAAATTCCTCACCATTATATCCACTTAACTTATATTTACCATAGTCTGATGAAATTTCGACTCCCATCTTTTCATCAATTGAAAAAGTTAGTGGATGATTTGGAAAAGTTTTTAAAATATCTAGAAGCATTTTAGCTGGAATTGCTACACTTCCTTCACTTTTAGCATCAATTGAAATAGTAGAAGTCATAGTAGATTCAAGATCTGAACAAGATAAAATCAATTTCTGATCTTTTAATTCAAATAAAAAATTATCCAAAATAGGTAAAGTATTAGAACTATTTAGAACACCTCCGATGGATTGTAATTGTTTTAATAAAACTTGACTTGATACTATAAACTTCATAAATTATATTATTAAGTTATAAATATCTGAATTGTATTCTTAGAAAACTATAAGAATTAGGCAAATTTATTAACACTTAATTAATAATATCATCTTGCAAAGAAGGATAAGGGTTTAAATAAAATTTCCCAATTAAAATACTGTGCTCTCAAAAGTTCATTATTATCATTAACTCTAATATACCCATATTCAACATCCCATCCAGTAGATGTATTTTCATCTTTAATTCTCCAGAAATCAACTTTTGTATTTAGGTTTTTATTGTCAATTAGTTCAAAGGAAATATAAGGGGAGGAGTTGAAAATCGAATCAATTATTTTTTGATTTTCAAATATAATTTTATTGTAAGAAATAGTATTAAAATGCGTTAAGTAATGTTTCACTTGGGAAGTGTCAAAATTTGACAATTTTTGATTTTGAAAATTATATAATTCTACTTTGTTGTTTTGGTAATTAATCGAGTAGCTTTCATTTTTGATTTCAAAAAAAGTGGTTGAAATTTTATGAATATTTTTAGGATTTTTATAGTCAAATATTCTTGGAGATCTCCAAGCTTTCCAATCTGTAAAAAATCTAACTTCTAATGTTCCATACATCCCAGGCTTATAAGTTACATAGGGTTTGTTTCCCTTTTCTTTACCTATTTGTAAAAGCATATAGGTTCCTGTGTGATCTTGTGTAGGAGATCCAATGTACCAAGTTTTAAAAGGCAATTCTTCGGTTGTAAAAATTTCTACTTTTTTATGTCTAACGGAAAGTCTATTAATTACCGTATTTAATGCTGAATTAGGAACTTCTTGTTTGACTCTTATCCTGTAAAATGTTTCCATTAATAAGTCTACGCTTGGTTGATTAGCATTGAAACTCGTGCCATATATCATCCAATTTCTAGAGCTATTATCTCTTGAAATTAATATTTCATTTCCTTCTGTATCTGAGATTCTAAATTTAGATATGTTAGAAGTATCTTTAATTGCAAAGTTTTTAAAATCAGAACTTTGGTTTGAAAAGTCACATTTAATAAAAAGAGAACTTAAACAAATTATAAAAAACAGATGGTTAAAGAAACTTTTATTGTACATACTTGTTTTTTCTATAAAATTGGTTGAAGAAACCAAAAATTATAATTAATAATAAAGGAAGAATAATATTAATCATTTGCCAAAATTGTTTTTCGTTATAAATTTCCTTTTTTAATAATCTTGGCATATTCATTTTAGATCTTAAAGGAATTAATTCACTTTTATTCAATAGTTCATCTACTAAATTTTGAAAAAACATACTGTTTCCATATCTAGGAAAAAAATCTGGAGTACCATAATCTGCACTTTCAAAAGATAATAATACAGGTTTTATTTGGTCATTAATTTTAAGAAAATCATTCCTTATTAGATCTCCATCACCAATAAAAACCATTTTAGTTGAAATACTTTTATCTTTGAAATTTACAATAGGATTATCAATAAACTTTTGAAAATCTTTACTAATTAATCTATTATTATAATTGGAAGTAAATTCTCCTTCAAAAAGCCATCCGCAGGTAGGAGGAATTGGATCATTTTCAAAATTTCTAGGGTTATAATTATATAAATTTTGATAGTTTACCGATGTTTGACGAAGTATTTTATATTCTTTAGAAGATCGTAATAAGGGTGTTTTTTTGATTTGATTTTCTCCTACAGTGTCTATAGAACAAGTATATCTTGTTTTAATAGGACCTACATTTTTTAAATATTTTGAAGGTTGATCTAAATATAAAAGAGGATAAAAATACCAATTAGGTATTCTTCCAAGTCCATCTTCTCTAATCAATGGGCTACTTCTTGCATCATTAACCATATTAACATTAAATCTAGCTCCATATTTAAATAAAAATTGTTGTAAATCGTGGTTAACAGGTTTAGCATATGTGATATTAGTATCTTTAAGGATTGATTCATTTACATCAAGCATATCAATCAACCACATAGTTTTACCACCATTCATAATAAATTGATCAATTATAAAAAGTTCTTTTTCTGAAAATGAAGTTCTAGGTTTAGCAATAATCAATAAATCAGTTTCATCTAAAACATCAAGGTCTTCACTTATTTTTAAGGGATCATTCATGTAACTTGAAATAAGTTGATTTTGAAGATTTTGAGTGATATATCTTCTGGTATTTTTGTTAGGAAGTCCGTTATTATCAAAAACAGGAATGTTTCTTTTTGAAATTTTAAAAGAATCTATTTTATTGATAACTAATGAATCATATTTTAAATTGGCAAAATCAATTGTTTGATTATAATATTGGGTTTTCAATTGTTTAATTCTGATAGTATCTACATCATAATGTTTTATTAATTGATCTCTTATTATCCAAGCGTCTGCATTATCTAATTCTTGATGGCCTCTTAAAAACTTAATTTTTTTAATAGAAGGTTTAATTAAACTATTAAGGCCAAGAATTATATTATATTCTAATTGATCATTGAATTGATTAATTATATTTTGCGAAATTGGAAATTTACCTTTTTGAAGTAGTTGAACAGGTGTAAATTGATCTCCCATTCTAATGATAATTCCAGACCATATTCTCACAACTTCCTGTTTACTATCTCTTGATATTAAAATATCAGTAAAGTCCACCCCGTCTTTAAAAACCTGATTTTTGAATTCTTTTGCTAATTCAGGATCTTCATCTAAATCAATGTAATTTATTTGAAAATTTTCACCTCCATAAGCTTTAAATTCATTTAATTTTTCATAAAGTGATTTTTTAAGTTTTTCAATTTCTGCAGGATAATCACCAACTAAAAATACATCTGCTGTTATAATCTCATCGAGATTTTCAAGCGTTTGTTTAGTTTTTTCAGACAATGAGTGAATTTGATCCTTAGATAAATCTATCCTAAAGAAAAAATTACTAGAAAATATGTTTACAATTATTATTAGAAAAATTACTATTCCAAGTTTTATTAAGGACCTATATTTATTATAAAATAAGCTCATTAGCTTGGCTTTAAAACAGATTTAGTTAAATATAGCGCTAAGAAGATTACAGAAATAAAATAAATAATATCTCTAGAATCTATAATCCCTCTGTGAAGTGAATTAAAATGATCTAACATACTAAGTTTTATAATGTAATAATCTAAAGGATTTCCAAGAAAAACAGCCAAATAAGAAATCCCTAAGTAAATAAAAAAATTAAAAAATAAGGCAAGTAAAAAAGCAATTACTTGATTTTTAGAAAGACTAGAGGCTAAAACACCAATGGCAACGTAAGAAATACTTAATAAAATTAATCCAAGATAACCTCCAATTGTAGTGGGGTGATCTATATTTCCTGTAATCTCACCCATTTGAGAGACACTTATATAATATATTAAAGTTGGTAAAATAGTTATAATTGCTAAAAAGCTGGCTGCAAAAAATTTAGAGAGTATAATCTGAAATATTGATATAGGTTGAGTAATTAGAATTTCAAGAGTTCCTGACTTTTTTTCTTCTGCAAAACATCTCATAGTAAAAGCGGGGAATAAAAACATTAATATTCCAGGTGCTTGAGAAAAAAAAGGTTGCAAGTTGGATTCGCCCATGTCAATAATATTATTACTGCCTGGATAAACCCAAACAAAAAAGCCTGAACTTAACAAAAATACCCCCATGGCAGTGTAACCTATAACAGAGCTTAAATAAGATCTTATCTCTTTAAATAATAATGCTTTCATAGGTGAAAGAATGCGATAACTTAATTTATTTGTTGTCGAATATAATTCTATTAATATTAGTAAATAATAATTTTAATTAAAAAGAATTAACAAAACCTATTGAGAAACTTCAATATATTTGTTTTATGAAAATAGATTTATCTATTATAATTCCACTTTACAATGAATCTGAATCTCTTTCAGAACTTAGTGCATGGATTACTAAAGTTTTAGACAATACTAAATTGAGTTATGAAATTCTATTTGTTGACGATGGAAGTACAGACCATTCTTGGGAAAAAATACAATCTCTTTATCTTAATAATGACAATATAAAAGGTATATCGTTTCGAAGAAATTATGGAAAATCTGCCGCACTAAATGTTGGATTTAGTAAATCATTAGGTGAGGTGGTGATTACAATGGATGCTGACTTACAGGACTCTCCTGAAGAAATACCTGAATTATATAAAATGATTAAAGTAGATGGGTATGATATTGTATCAGGTTGGAAAAAAAATAGAAAAGACCCTATTTCTAAAACAATTCCAACGAAACTTTATAATGCTGTTACTCGTTGGGTTTCAGGAATTAAATTACACGACATGAATTGTGGTCTGAAGGCTTACAAAAATCAAGTAGTAAAAAATATTGAAGTTTATGGTGAAATGCACAGATATATTCCTTTAATAGCTAAATGGGCGGGTTTTCAAAATATAACAGAAAAAGTAGTACATCATCAAGCCAGAAAATTTGGGGTTACTAAGTTTGGATTAGAAAGATTTATATTTGGTTTTTTGGATTTATTCAGTATTACATTTATTGGAAAATATGGCAAAAGACCCATGCATCTTTTTGGAACACTTGGAACAGTGGTATTCATTATCGGTTTTGTATTTCTTTTTTATATCGGAGTGGATAAAATATTTTTTAATAAAACTGGTAAGTTAATTGCTAATAGAACAGAGTTTTATGTAGCGTTAACATCTATTATTATTGGTGTTCAATTTTTTTTAGCAGGGTTTTTAGGTGAAATGCTTTCAAGAAATTCTCCAAATAGAAATTACTATCAAATCAAAGAAAAAATTAACTTTAATGAATAAGATCATTATTGTTGGACCTGCATCACCACTTAGGGGCGGTATTTCTGATTTTAATGAGGCACTAGCAAAAGCTTTAGTTCTAAAAAATAAAGATGTTGAAATCATTTCTTTTTCATTACAATATCCATCCATTTTTTTTCCAGGTAAATCTCAAAATAAAACCACAAATGAAACTGACCTTCCCTTTAAAATATCGCCAATAATAAATTCTATTAATCCATTAAGTTGGAGGAAAGCAGCTAAACATATAGCCCTTTCAAAACCTGATAAAGTATTCATAAGGTTTTGGATGCCTTTTTTTGGACCATGTTTAGGGTTTATAGGTTCTTTTTTAAAAAAGAAGAAAATAAATGTTTCAGGTATTGTCGATAATGCCGTTGCTCATGAGAAAAGATGGGGTGATAAACAGCTAGTTAATTTTTTTCTAAAGAGCTGTAATAATCATATTACCTTAAGTAAAAAAGTAAAACAAGATATTTTATCAATTAACGCTACTATTACTGTTAAAGCATTGTTTCATCCAATATATGACACTTATAAACCGCTAATTGATAAAAATTCAGCGCTAAATAAACTGAATTTAAAAGAAGGCAAGTATATCTTATTTTTTGGTTTAATAAGAAAGTATAAAGGATTAGATCTAGCGATTAAGGCAATGGCTGAAAAGCAAATTATAAAAATGAAAATTAAACTTATTATAGCGGGTGAGTTTTATGAATCTGAAAAAGATTATCAAAAATTGATAAATCAATTAAAATTAAATAATATAATTATTTACAATAAATTTATTGAAGATAGCGACGTGCCTAGTTTTTTTTCAGCAAGTAATTTAGTAATACTTCCATATACTTCTGCAACACAAAGTGGAGTAACACAATTAGCAATGCACTATAATAAGCCAATGATAACTACTAATGTAGGTGGTTTATCTGAAATTATAACTCATGGAAAAGACGGCTATATTTGTTCCCCAGATTCCAATCAACTTAGTAATTACATTCTTAAGTATTTCTCAGAAACTGATAATGAAAATAAAATGAGTAATGCTTTGTCTATTAAAAAAGAATTATTTTCCTGGGAACAATTTACTAATGAAATAGTATAAAAATAAGGAGCTCTTGCTCCTTATTTTATTTACATTTTAATGATTCTTATTTATTTAATAAAAGCAGTTCGTTACTAATAATTTCAAAAACATACTTTTTATTTCCGTCGTCATCATCATAATTTCTATAATTTAAAGAACCTTCTACATATATTTCTTGCCCTTTTACTACATATTTTTTGGCAATTTCAGCTTTTTTACCCCAAAACAGTACTGGGTGCCATTGCGTATCTTTGACTTTTTCACCTTCTTTATTTGTATAAGTATTATTGGTAGCAATAGAAAGTTTTAAGTATTTATTACCATTTTTAGTAGTTTCTAATTGAGGATCATTCCCTACGTTTCCTATTAACTGAACTTTATTTCTGATGTTTTTCATGTTTATTGATTTTTAGATTAACAAATTGTCGGTTATTCGACGATGCAAATTAAAATTCAAAAAAAAATAAAAGTCGTGTAATAAATATTTAATATTCGTTTAATATCATTTGTATATATTTAAAAATGGATAAATAACTATAAATCAATTATTTATATCTTTTTCTTTTTCCATCTATTATGTGTCCATAGCCAATATTCTGGTTGATTTTTGATATCAGATTCTAATAAAAAGGCAAACTTTTTTATAATTTCACCATAGGATTCCTCTTTAGGTTTTTGAGTAATTAGTTGGTATTCTACTAAATAATCACCTCTTTTTATTTTATTTATACTAACATAAATTACAGGCCAATTAAAGGATTTTGCATATTTCTCTGCGCCATATAAAAACGCACTATCTTGGTTTAAAAATTTTGTCCAATAGGCTTTTTTGGAATTAGAAGGACTTTGATCTGAACCAAAAATAATTGCTCTTGGGGTATCTGTTTCATTATTAAAATAAGCTTTCGTTTCTTTCATTGAAATCATATTTAATCCAAACTTTTCTCTTGAAGATTTCATTTTTCTATCAAAGAACTTATTTTTAAGTGGTTTATATATAGCGAAAAGATCATGCTTAAAAACCAGTGGCATCCTTTGAGCCGTCATTTCCCAATTATTATAATGGCCACCAATAAGAATTATATTTTGACCTTTTTCTGCAAAATCGTTTAATAGATCTTGATTTTTTATAGTGATTTTTTGCTCAATTGACTTTATTGAAATGGAAAAGCCTCTGAAACTTTCTACAATTAAATCACAAAAATGTTTGTAAAAGTTATTTCTTATTTCAAAAATTTCATTTTCAGTTTTTTCAGGAAATGAATTTTTTAGATTTTTATGTATTATTTTTTTTCTATACTTTAAAACTCTTGCTAAAAAGACATATAATAAATTAGAAAAAAAATACAGAAAATATTTCGGTAAATAGGAGATAGGTAAAATAAAAAAGTAGTAGAATATGAAATTCATTAAACTAAGTTATTATTATTGTTTTAAAGTGGTAAAATTTTTAAAAGTTGATTAAAAAATAAATTTTGAGTAAATTAATAATAATTGATAATTACGACTCTTTTACATATAATTTAGTTCATTATTTAGAACCATATTGTAAAGAATTATTAGTTTTTAGAAATGATCGCATTTTACACAATAAAATTTCAAATAATCATAAAATTTTACTTTCACCAGGTCCTGGCCTGCCAAGTGATAATGAGGAACTTTTAAAGGTTATTGATAAATATTACCTTACAAATAATATATTAGGTGTCTGTTTAGGCTTTCAAGCAATAGGCGAATATTTTGGTGCAAGTTTATTTAATCTTCTAAAGGTCAGACATGGAATCCAAACTAAATTGCAAGTTTTAAATCACGAAATATTATTTAAAGATCTTCCTCAAAATTTTTTAATAGGCCATTATCATTCCTGGATAATTAAAAAACTTCCTAATTTTTTTGTGGTTTCTGCAGTTGATTATGAAAATAATGTTATGGCATTTAAACATAAAGATTTAAATATTTATGGCATTCAATTTCACCCTGAGAGTATTCTAACTGAAAATGGACAGCAAATTTTAAAAAATTGGATTAAATCTTAAAAATTAACAATAATATCTATAAGTTTAAAAATGTAAAATTACTTTTGTGATACTTACAATATTAAATGGAAATTTCAAAAACATATGATCCTTCAATTTCAGAAGAGAAATGGTATCAAAAATGGCTTGATGAAGAATTATTTAAATCATTACCGGACGAAAGAGATTCCTACACTGTTGTAATTCCTCCACCTAATGTTACAGGTGTTTTACATATGGGACATATGCTCAATAATACTATTCAAGACGTGCTAGTTAGAAGAGCTAGAATGTTTGGTAAAAATGCATGTTGGGTTCCTGGAACCGATCATGCTTCAATAGCTACTGAAGCAAAAGTGGTTCAAAAACTGAGAAAAGATGGAATTAAGAAGGGGGATCTTAGCAGAAAAGAATTTTTAAACCATGCTTGGGAATGGACTAATATACATGGTGGAGTAATCCTAAATCAGTTAAAAAAACTTGGGGCGTCTTGTGATTGGGACAGGACTAATTTTACAATGAATGAAAAATATTATAGCAGCGTAATTAAAGTATTCTGTGACCTTCATGAAAAAGGACTAATATATCGAGGAGAAAGGATGATAAATTGGGATCCTTTAGCTAAAACTGCATTAAGTGATGAAGAAGTTTTCTTTAAAGAAGTCAACTCGAAATTGTATTATATAAGATATAAAGTTGAAGATTCTGAAGATGAATGGGTTCAAGTCGCTACTACAAGACCAGAAACTATTTTGGGTGATACGGCTATTTGCATCAACCCTAATGATGAGAGATATACTCACTTAAAGGGACAGAAGGTCATCGTTCCATTAATTAATAGAATTATTCCTATTATTTTTGATGATTATGTGGATATGGAGTTTGGTACAGGATGTTTAAAAATTACTCCAGCCCATGATTCTAATGATTACGACCTAGGAAAAAAACATCAACTAGAAGTAATTAATATTTTAGATTCTTCAGCAAAATTGAATGAAAATGCCCAATTATATGTGGGCGAAGATAGGTTTGATGTAAGAAAATCTATTTCGAAAGAATTAGAAGATTCCGGTTATTTAATTAAAATAGAAGATCATATTAATAAAATTGGTTTTTCGGAAAGAACGGATGCTATAATAGAACCTAGATTGTCTCTTCAGTGGTTTTGTTCTATGGAAAAATTAAGTAAACCAGCCTTAGATAATGTTTTAAATGATACTATAAAATTTTACCCATCAAAGTTTAAAAATACTTATAGACATTGGATGGAAAATGTAAGAGATTGGTGTATTTCAAGACAATTATGGTGGGGACATCAAATACCTGCATTTTTCTATGGAGATGGAAAAGAAGACTTTATTGTTGCTCCAACTAAAGAAGAAGCATTAAAAAAGTTAAATAATAAATCTGAAAAAAAATATTCATTAGATGATTTAATTCAAGACGAAGATGTGATGGACACTTGGTTCTCTTCTTGGATTTGGCCTATTGCAGTTTTTAATGGTTTTTCTAACGATAAAAAAGAATTAGATTATTATTTTCCAACCAATGATTTAGTAACGGCTCCAGAAATCATGTTTTTTTGGGTTGCTAGAATGATTATTTCTGGATATGAATACGAAAACAAGCCTCCATTTAAAAATGTTTATTTTACAGGAATAGTTAGAGATCAATTAGGAAGAAAGATGTCTAAGTCATTGGGAAATAGCCCTGATCCCTTAGAATTAATTAAAAAATATGGTGCAGACGGAGTTAGAGTGGGTATGCTTCTTTCTTCACCAGCTGGAAATGATTTATTATTTGATAGTAATTTGTGCGAACAAGGAAGAAATTTCACAAATAAAATATGGAATTCTTTTAGATTAATTCAGTCTTGGACGGTAAGTGATGAGGTATCTCAAGAAGATTCTTCAAAGATTGCCTTAAAATGGATTGAATCTAAAATTGCTGAAAACATAGAAAAAATTAATAACTCCTATGATCAATTTAGAATATCTGAAGCTTTAATGATTACTTACAAAACTATTTGGGATGATTATTGTTCTTGGTTTTTAGAAATGGTAAAACCAGATTACCAACAGCCAATTGATCAAATCACTTATCAATCGGTAGTAAAAATATTAGAATCTTTGTTAAAAATAGTTCATCCATTCACCCCATTTATAGCAGAAGAAATATGGCAGCAACTTAAAAATAGAAATAACACTTATATAGTGAATGCCTCATGGCCAACCAATCTAAAATTTGATCCTTTAGTACTTACGGAATTCAATAATTTTCAAGAAGTGGTTATGAGTATTAGAAATTTAAGAAAAGAAAATAATATTTCTAACAAAGTATTATTGGAGTTACATATTAAAATTAATAACAATTGGTCCAGCCATTTTGATTCTTTATTAGTTAAAATATGTAATCTATCTTTTATCCACTTTTCTAAAGATTCTATTCCTAGATCCTATTCGTTTATAGTCAGTAATAATGAATTTTTTGTTCCTTTTACAGAATCCATAAACTTTAAAGCACAGATTCTTAATATTTCTAAAGAAATTGAGAATAAAAAAGGGTTTTTATCAAGTGTTCTTAAAAAATTAAATAATAAAAGATTTGTAGAAAATGCCCCAAAAAATGTAGTAGAATTAGAATTAAAGAAAAAAGACGATGCCCAAAAACAAATTAAAATACTAGAAACAAGATTAAAAAATTTGAATGATTGATTGCAATATTTTCTAATGAAAAATGTTTTATTTTTATCTTCATGGTTTCCAAGTAGAGTTCATAATACTTTAGGAAATTTTGTAAAATATCATGCTCATGCTTCCGCAAAATTTAATAACATATTTGTATTGTATATTGTTGCTGATGATTCTATTGAAAATTATGAATTAGTTACCTCAAATGAGAATAATTTAGTAATTACAATTGTTTATTTTAAAAGAGGTTTTTTTAAGTATTTTAACTATTTTAAAGCATTTTTAATTGGTTTTAATTTTTACACTAAATCTAAAGCCCTCCACTTTGATGTAGTACATATGAATATAATTCATCCAGGAATATGGCAAGCATTATATTTAAAAATCAGATATCAAATTCCTTATATAGTTTCTGAAAATTGGCATGGCTTTCAAGATTTATCTAAATATAAGTTAAGTTTTTTACAACGATTTTTTATTAATCATGGTTTTAAAAAATCAAGTTTTATTTGTCCTGTTTCAATTCAATTAAAAAATTGCATGATTCAAGCGGGCTTCTCAGCCAATTATAAAGTTATTCCCAATGTGGTTAATACTAATATCTTCAATATTAGCAAAGTCCAAAAATCCAAATCTTTTACATTTTTACATATTTCAACTTTAGACGATTCTATCAAAAATATCTCTGGAATTATAGAAGCTTTTGATCAGTTAAATATCCCTAATTGCACTCTAAAAATTATAGGGGATGGACCATTAGAATGGATAACTAAAAAGATTAATATTTTGCCTTCTAGAAATTCAATAGTTCTAAAAGGGGAAATGGTGTACAGTGATATTGCTAAAGAAATGCAGTTGGCAAATGTTTTTGTATTATTTAGTAATATAGAAAATCTTCCATTAGTTTTAATTGAATGCATGGCATCAGGTATTCCATTTATCTCCTCAAATGTCGGAGGAATTTCCGAATTGTATGACAAAGAAGTGGGCGTCTTAGTTGACCCAGGTGACATCAAAAATTTATCTAAACAAATGGAATTGATGTTTCAAAACTATAACAATTATATTCCTGAGAAAATTAGAAAATACGCATTAGATTATTATTCAGAAGAAGTAGTAGGTAAAAAGTTTAATGATTTATATATTGAGTTATAGTTTTTTAAAAATTGAAAATTATTTTTATGTCAGATGATAAAAAAATCATTTTTTCCATGGTTAAGGTTAGTAAAGAAACCCCTCAAGGAAAACAAATCATTAAAGACATTCATTTGTCATTTTATTATGGTGCTAAAATTGGGATTTTAGGTTTAAATGGTGCAGGTAAATCTACCGTGATGAAAATTATTGCGGGTATTGACAAAAGTTATCAAGGGGAAGTAGTTTTTTCACCTGGATATAAAGTGGGGTACTTAGAGCAAGAACCGATTTTAGATGAAAATAAAACTGTAAGAGAAATTGTTGAAGAAGGAGCTCAGGAAACAGTTGATTTATTAAAAAAATATGATGAAATCAACAAACAGTTTATGGATGAAGAAGTCATCAATAATCCTGATAAAATGAATGAACTTATTGAACTTCAAGGCAAAATTCAAGAGCAAATTGACCAAGTTGGCGCATGGGATTTAGATTCTAAACTAAAATTAGCGATGGATGCTTTGAGAACTCCAGAAGGTACCACATCAATCAAAAACCTTTCAGGAGGAGAAAGAAGAAGAGTAGCTCTTTGTAGGTTATTATTACAACAACCGGATATTCTTTTACTAGATGAACCCACAAATCATTTAGACGCGGAATCTGTACATTGGTTAGAACAACATTTGCAAAATTATAAAGGAACTGTAATTGCTGTAACGCATGATCGGTATTTTTTAGATAATGTTGCAGGCTGGATTTTGGAATTGGACAGAGGCAAGGGAATACCATTTAAAGGAAATTATAGCTCGTGGCTCGAACAAAAATCAAAAAGATTATCTCAAGAAGAAAAGACAGAAAGTAAAAGGAAAAAGGCTTTGGATAGAGAATTAGAATGGGTAAGAAAGGGACAAAAAGGAAGGCAGTCTAAAGGAAAAGCTAGACTTAATAATTATAATAATTTAATGAGTCAATCTATTAAAGAAAAAGAAGTTAAAATTGAAATTCCTATTCCAAATGGTCCAAGACTTGGAAATGATGTTATTCAAGCTATAAATGTTGCAAAAGGTTATGAAGATAAACTTTTATATGAAAATTTAAACTTTAATTTACCACCTGCTGGCATTGTAGGAATAATAGGTCCTAATGGAGCTGGTAAAACAACTCTCTTTAAAATGATTATGAAAGAAGAGAAAGCAGATGTTGGTGAATTCAAAGTAGGACAAACAGTTAAAATTGGATATGTAGATCAAAGGCACAAAACAATAGATGAAAATCTATCAGTTTGGGAAGTAATTAGTGGCGGCAATGAAGTAATAGAAATTGGAGGACAGTCAATTAATTCAAGGGCCTATGTTTCAAAATTTAATTTTAATGGGGCAGATCAACAAAAAAAAGTAGGAATTCTTTCTGGTGGTGAAAGGAACAGATTGCACCTAGCAATGACTCTTAAAACAGAAGCAAATGTTCTTTTGTTAGATGAACCAACTAATGATATAGATGTAAATACTTTAAGAGCATTAGAAGAAGGAATTGAAAACTTTGCAGGTTGTGCAGTGGTAATATCACATGACAGGTGGTTTTTAGATCGAATTTGTACACACATTTTAGCATTTGAAGGAAATTCAGAAATATACTTTTTTGAAGGAGGTTATTCTGATTATGAAGAAAATAGAAAAAAGAGGTTAAGAAATGATATTATTCCAACTAGAATAAAATATAAAAAGTTAACTAGATAAATATAGAATATGAAAAAAGCAATAATTGATACCGAAAAAGGTAAAATGGAAGTAAAATTTTATGAAAAAGATGCTCCAAAAACAGTTCAAAATTTTATTGATTTAAGTGAAAAAGGTTTTTACGACGGTCTGACTTTTCATCGAGTAATACCGGATTTTGTTATACAGGGAGGATGTCCTCAGGGGACAGGTGTTGGTGGTCCTGGCTATTCTATAGATTGTGAGTTAGATGGTGACAATCAATACCATGATACTGGTGTACTATCAATGGCTCATGCAGGACGAAATACTGGTGGATCACAATTTTTTATCTGCCATAGCAGAAATAATACATCTCATTTAGATCGAAATCACACTTGTTTTGGGAAAGTAGTAGATGGATTGGATGTGATCAACGAAATTGTTGAAGGCGATAAAATTAATTCCATTAAAATTTTAGAATAAATAATTGCATAAGCAATCCTTTATTATCGAAGCTAATTCCTTTCATAATTTACCTATTTCTGGAGATTTTAGTTTTAATAATACAAATAAAAATTTAATTATTTTTTGTCATGGATTTAAAGGTTTTAAAGATTGGGGTTGTTGGAATTTAGTTTCCAATTATTTCTGTCAAAGAGGTTTTAATTTTTTGAAATTTAATTTTTCTCATAATGGAACTACTGTAAGTAATCCGTCAGAAATTACTGATTTTAATGCATTTAGAAATAATAATTATTCTATTGAACTTCAGGATCTTAGCAGAGTTATAAACTATGTTAAATCATCAAAATCAATATTAAATCATAATAATTTATATTTAATTGGTCATAGTAGAGGAGGAGGAATTGCTTGTTTAGCAACTCAAAATCATCCTGAGATAACTAAATTAGTTACCTGGGCTGGAGTTGCGAACTTTGAAGAAAGATTCCCTTCTAAAAAAAGCTTTTTATTTGGAAAAATAAAGTGACGCGTAATATCATAAATAAAAGAACTGGAGAAATATATCCTCAGGATTATCAATTTTATGAAGATTTTATTCGAAATAGAAACTTGCTTGATATAAGAAAATCATTATCAGAGTTTAGAGGAAAATTTTTAGTCTGCTATGGATCATTGGATAAAGTAATTTCCAATGATTCTGCGTTTAAGATGAACAAATTAGTATCTAATTCTAAAATAAAATCTTTTAGAACGAATCATACATTTTCTTCTAAACATCCCTGGGACAAGAAAGTGCTACCTTCAGTTCTTGAAGAATTATGTAAAGAAACAATTAAATTTTTAAGTGATTAAATTGAATAACAAAGAAGCTAAAATAGCTCCTATAAATGGACCTAAAACGGGGACGAAGCTGTAAGACCAATCTGGTTTTTTATTTTTTCTAGGTAAAAGAGAATAAACCAATCTTGGTCCAAAATCTCTAGCTGGATTAATCGCATACCCCGTAGTTCCACCTAAAGCCATCCCAATTACAATAATTAAGATTCCCACAGGAAGACTCTCAAGAGATCCTATACCAAAGTTTTGAACGTTGGAATTCTCAATTTCAATATTGGGACTCACAATACATATCACTCCAAAAACTAAAATAAATGTTCCCAATATTTCAGAAAAAATATTGTTTTTTAAGTTTCTAATAGCCGGTGCAGTACAAAATGTAGATCTTATCACATTTTCATTTTCCGTTATTCTATAATGATCTATATAAAATAAATAGGTTAACCAAGTACCGAACATGGCACCTGAAAGTTGAGCAAAAAAATAAATCAAAACTAAATCCCATGAAAATTTTCCCACAATAGCAAGTCCAAGAGTTACTGCAGGATTTAGATGAGCTCCACTGGATTGTGAAGTCACAAAAGCTGCTACAAATACAGCAAAACCCCATGCAAATGCAATTAGAAGAATAGGGCTTTGTTGGTAGCCATATGTTTTATTCAAATTTAAATTTGCTACCACTCCATTACCTAGAAAAAGAAGAATCGCTGAACCAATAAATTCAGCTAAAAAAGGATGAATTTCCATATCAATATTTTTTTTGCTTTAAATGTAATATTTTCATTTTTTCATTCCAATTAGATATTAAATGTTGATCTTTGTTTTGTGGAGTAAATATTCTTTCTGTATGCCATATGTTTTTTAAATCTTCCATAGAGTTCCAGTAACCTGAAGCTAATCCAGAAAGAAAAGCAATTCCAAGTGATGTACATTCAGTTAATTTAGGTCTAATAACGTTTTTTTGTAAAATATTACATTGTATTTGCATTAATAAATTATTAACTGATGCACCTCCATCTACTTTTAAACTTGAAAATTTAATTTTTGAATCTTTTTCCATATTGGAAATAATTTCATAAGATCTTATTGCTATAGCTTCTAAAGCTGCTCTAGCAATATGACCTTTATTAGTTTTTGTTGTAATTCCCAATATGGAACCAGTGGCATTTGGATCCCAATAGGGTGCACCCAATCCAGAAAGTGCAGATATAAAAGTAAGTCCGCCATTATCTATGACCGAATTTGCTAGAGTCTCAATTTCTGAAGCACTAGAAATAATTTCTAATTGATCTCTTAACCAATGAATCAATGAACCTCCAATGAAAACACTCCCCTCAATTGCGTAATTAGTTTTCCCATTAATTTGATAGGCAATTGTAGATAACATTTTATTTTTTGATTTTACAATATTTTGACCAGTATTCATCATACAAAAACATCCTGTACCATAAGTGTTTTTAACAGCTCCTTCATTTATACACATCTGACCAAATAAGGATGCTTGTTGATCTCCTGCAATTGCAGTTATTGGAATCTCAGCTCCCAAAATATTTTCATTAGTGAATCCAATAAATTCAGAACTTGAAACAACTTTTGGCAATATATTTTCTGGAATACTTAAAATATCTAAAAGTTCAGTATCCCATTTTAACTCATGGATATTGTAAAGCAACGTTCTGCTTGCATTAGTAACGTCAGTTATATGCTTTTTCCCATTAGTCAACTGCCATATAAGCCAAGTATCTATAGTACCAAAAGCAATCTTATTTTCTTTAGCTAGCTCATAAAGTTTAGGATGGTTATCAAATATCCATTTTATTTTAGTTCCGGAAAAATATGGATCTAATAATAGTCCTGTTTTGTGAGTGAAAATCGATTCAAAATTTTCACTTTTTAGTTGATTACAATACGCTTTTGTTCGTCTGTCCTGCCATACTATTGCATTATAAATTGGAATTCCTGTTTCTTTATTCCAAATAACGGTCGTCTCTCTTTGGTTGGTTATTCCAATAGAGTATATCCTATTTGCAGAAATTCGACTTTGAATTAGAACATCTTTTATTGCTTTTAGTTGAGTATTCCAAATTTCTATAGGGTCGTGTTCTACCCAACCATTCTTTGGATAGTTTTGTTTAAATTCATATTGAGATATCCCATTAATTTCTCCATTTTTATTAAACAATATTGCTCTAGAACTACTTGTTCCAGCATCTACAGATAAAATATATTTATTCATTTACTAAGAAGTTCGTTAAATAATTATTTGTAAAATACAAAGATTTTAGTCTTGAATCTTTATTTATTTATAAATAGGTTATATATTTGACTTTTAATGAAATCTACTGAGATCCTAAACAGTTTACAAGTATCTCTTACTATCAAAAGGCTTTGTCATCAGCTCATTGAAAACCACCATAATTTTTCTAAGTCTGTTTTAATTGGTTTACAACCCAATGGTATTTTTCTGGCAAATAGACTTAAATCAAATTTAGAAATTTCTATACAAGATGAAGTTCAAACAGGAAGCCTAGACATTACCTTTTTTAGGGATGATTTTAGAAGAAAAGAAAAACCTCTTATTCCAAGTGTTACAAACATTGATTTTTCTATAGAAAATAAAAAAGTAATATTAGTTGATGATGTTTTTTTTACTGGCAGAACTGTACGATCGGCATTAGATGCAATTATGACCTTTGGGAGACCTTTATCTGTAGAGTTTTTAACATTAATTGAAAGAAGATTCGTTCAGAATATACCCATAAAAGCAGATTATATAGGTAAATCTATAGATACTATTAAAGAAGAAAAAGTTTCAGTTTTATGGAAAGAAACAAATGGTAAAGATCAAATTTTGTTGTATTCACCAACTTAGATATGAAAGAATTAAGCACATCTCATTTACTTGGAATTAAAGATTTAACTAAAAATGATATCCAAATTATTTTCAGTACTGCCGATAGTTTTAAGGAAGTTATTAATAGACCTATTAAAAAAGTTCCCACTTTAAGAGATGTTACCATTGCAAATTTATTTTTTGAAAATAGTACAAGAACCAAACTATCTTTTGAACTTGCTCAAAAAAGACTATCCGCTGATATAATTAATTTTTCTGCATCTAGTTCAAGTTTAAATAAAGGTGAAACATTAGTGGATACTGCCAACAACATTCTATCTATGAAGGTAGATATGCTCATTATGAGACATCCTCATTCTGGAGCAGCTAGTTTTTTAGCTAATAAAACTAAAACTGTAATTATAAATGCTGGAGATGGTACTCACGAACATCCTACTCAAGCACTTTTAGACACTTTTTCTATTAGAGAAAAATTAGGTAGTATTAAGGAAAAGAAAGTTGTACTTATTGGGGA
Organism: Crocinitomicaceae bacterium; assembly: GCA_002691605.1. Classification (GTDB taxonomy): domain Bacteria; phylum Bacteroidota; class Bacteroidia; order Flavobacteriales_D; family Parvicellaceae; genus MED-G20. The sequence continues at coordinate 15,823 of NZID01000063.1, read as the reverse complement.
TATTAAACATTCAAGAGTTGCACTTTCCAATATTTTTGCACTACAAAAGCTTGGAGCAGAAGTAATGGTTTGTGGTCCAACTACCTTAATTCCAAAATATATGAGTGAATTAGGTGTTAAAATATCTCACAATATCGAAAAAGCCTTAAAGTGGTGCGATGTGGCCAATATGTTGAGAATTCAGCTTGAAAGACAACAAATTCAATATTTTCCTTCTTTACGTGAATACACTCATCAATTCCAATTAAATAAAACTCTACTTGACAAGGTGGATAAACCAATTACAATTTTACATCCAGGGCCAATTAATAGAGGAGTTGAAATAACCTCAGAAATTGCCGATTCAGAACATTCTATTATTTTAAATCAAGTTGAAAATGGGGTAGCTGTAAGAATGGCAATTATTTATCTATTAGCAGGTTCTATAAATAGAGTTTAATTATTTAAAGAATTATGTTATTTTTGTTATAAAACTATAATAATTGAATTTTAAAGTAGAAAATAATAAAAATCATACAACATTTAGATGCAGTTTTGAAAAGTTAGATTCCTTGGTTGCTTCTGAGCTAAAGGCCTTATTTCTTGACCAGTCAAATAAAGGATCAAATACCTTCGTTGTAGACTTGTCACAAATTAAGTATTGTGATTCCAGCGGTTTAAGTGCTTTATTAGTTGGAAATAGAATTTTAAAAGATAAAGAAGGCCAATTTATTATTTTCGGATTAAATCCTATGGTAGAAAAAATCATAAATATTTCTCAATTAGACACAGTTTTTAATATTTTTAATAGTGAAGACGATGCACTTAATAACTTAATATGAAAAATTTTATTCTTTCTTTAACATTTATCTTTTCTCTTTCTTTTTGTTTTTCTCAATGTGTTCCTGATAGTATCTATGCAGATTCAACCTTTGGAGTTTGGCCAACACCTCAAACAAATTTTCCTCCAGGTGATGTAGGTATTCCATATTATGAAGTTGTGAATTTTAAAGTGCCTAGAGATGCTGGTGCAATAGATTCAGCAGCAGCTGGAACTTTTATAGATTCTATTGTATTAACCTCTATTTCTAATATTCCTCCAGGACTTTCATATGATTGCAATAATTCTTCTTGTTCCTGGAGATACGATTCTCTAGGTTGTGCTTCATTAAGTGGTACCCCTACAACTGTAGGTTCTTATCAAATTTCTTTAGATGCAACCGTATGGACTCAGCTATTTTTTACCCCATTCCCAATCCCATATAGTTTCGATGGTTATGTTATTAATATTGGAAATACTGGAATAAAAATAACTAATTTAGATAATAGTTTTTTGTCTTTACAGAACGCTATACCGAATCCTTCAAATGAATCAACTAAAATTCAATATTTAAATAATAAGGTTGAAAATGTAGTTTTTGAAGTTACTAATCTTTTAGGTGAAAGAATCTATTTCGAATATGTAAATTCTATAAGAGGTGTTAATGAAATATATCTGAATACCAATGAGTTTAAAAATGGTATTTATATTTATTCCGTTAATAATGGAATAGATAAGTCTTCTAAAAGATTAGTTGTAAATCACTAGAATCATGTTTTTTTACTATGAAGTTTGAATTAACCATCCTTGGTTGTGGAGGGGCAATTCCCACTTTAGATAGAAAACCAACTGCGCAGTATTTAAATATTCAAGAACGATATTTTTTAATAGATTGTGGTGAAGGAACTCAAGTTCAACTAAGAAAATATCATTGTAAATTCTCTAAAATAGACCGTATTTTTATAAGTCATTTACATGGTGATCATTTTTTAGGTTTATTCGGTTACCTATCAACTCTAAGTTTGTTAGGTAGAAAAAAAACTATTCATATTCATGCTCCAAAAGATTTAAAAAAATTATTAGCTTCTCATTTTTCTATTTCTGGAAAACAATTTAATTTTGATATTAATTTTAATGAATTAAATTTTTCTAAATCAACTTTAATTTTTGAAGATTCAATTTTACAAATAACATCGTTTCCTGTGGATCACTCTATACAATGTTGCGGTTTTATTTTCAAAGAAAAAACTTCAAAAAGATCAATGATCAAGAGTAAAATAAGAGAGCTCAATTTATCTATTGAGGCGATTAAGAGTTTTAAGAATAGACAAAACTTTAAACTAGATGGAAAACTTATTGATTTTAGAGATGTTACAAAACCTGGTAATAGGTCTAGATCTTATGCCTATTGTGCTGACACTTGCTATAATGAAAACATAATCCCTTACATTAAACACGCTGATTTATTGTATCATGAGTCCACTTTTTTAGAAGATAGAAAAGATAAGGCGCAAATGACAAAGCATTCCACAGCTAATCAGGCTGCAACAATTGCTTCAAAGGCAAATGTAAAAGAATTATTAATAGGACATTTTTCAGCCAGATATGAAGAAATAGATGGGTTTTTAGAAGAAGCTCAGAAAGTATTTAAAAATACAATCTCTTGCTATGATGGATATATTCATTCTATAAAAATATAAATTATGAATAATCTTCAATTAAAAACAACTGCAGATGGCTCCTCAACAATCTATCACAAAGAATTGGATGAGCATTATCATTCTATTCACGGTGCTTTACAAGAGTCCGTTCATGTATTTATTAAAAGTGGGTTAAATTATTTTCAAAATAAATACCCTTTTAATAAAACTATTAATATATTAGAAATAGGATGGGGTACAGGTCTTAATTGTATATTATCTATATTATGTAAAAATCCTTTAAATCAAATTATTGAATATTCTGGCATTGAACCGTATCCAGTTAATTTGGATATTATTGAAAATTTAAATTTTAATTTCAACGAAGAAGAAATAAAATTATTTTATAAAATTCATCAACTTAAATGGGATGAAAAACATTTTATTAATAGTTGTTTCCAATTAACAAAACATTCAAAAGGTTTCAATAATTTTAAATCATCAAAAACATACGATATTGTTTATTTTGATGCTTTTGCTCCTAAAAAACAACCTAGTATTTGGACGTCTGATGTTTTCACGAAACTATATGAGTATTTAAATACAAATGGGATTTTAGTAACCTATTGTGCTAAGGGACAAGTTAGAAGAGATTTAGAATCCGTTGGTTTTTATGTAGAAAGATTAAAAGGTCCACCTGGAAAAAGAGAAATGTTAAGAGGAATTAAAATAATTAAAAAATGACATTTAGTTATACCATAATATTGATCATTATCACTTGTATTATTTCCTTTATCACATTTAATAATGAGGAAATAAAAAGTAATTTATTGTTTTCTCCTTACCAATATGTAAATTATAAAAAATGGTGGATTTTGATTTCTCATGGATTTATTCATGCAGATTTTTTACACCTTTTTTTTAATATGTATGTTTTATATATATTTGGTCCAACTCTGGAGTTTTATTTCATTAATTCTTCAGAATTAGGAGCCTTTTATTATATCGGATTTTATTTATTAGGAATTATTTTTTCTACACTTCCATCAATTTTAAAGCATAAAAACAATCCTTCATATAATAGTTTAGGAGCTTCTGGAGCAGTTTCATCTGTTGTATTTGCTTATATAATTATTTATCCACTTAGAGAATTAGGACTGATATTAATTCCTGGATTATTTTTACCTGGCTTTATCTTTGGAATTATTTACTTATTGGCCGAACATTATTTAAGCAAAAAACAATATTCTAATATTGCTCATGATGCTCATATAAGTGGTTCTTTATTTGGTGTATTTTTTATTGTAATATACGATTTTAATAATCTGTTGATCTTTTTTCAAAAAACCTTATTTTATTTTCAAACTTTTAGGTAAATGAAGAGTAAAATTATTTTTAATGGTAAAATATTAAACCAAGATGATATTCAATTCAATACAATAAAGAGAGCGATTAATTTTGGTGATGGTTTCTTTGAAACTATCAGAATTGTAAATGGAGATGTATTATTTATTGAAAGTCATTTAAAAAGAATATTTAAAGCGCTAAAAATTTTAAAAATCAGTTATTCAAAAAACTTTAATGCAGAAATTTTAAAATCCAAAATAAAAGAACTATTACTGCATAATAAAATTGATAGTGGAGGTAGGGTTAAAATTTATTTTTTTAGAAGTGGATTAGGTACATATCTTCCAGCAACTAATGAAATTAGCTTTATAATTGAGTGTTTTCATTTAGAAAATAATCTATATCAACTAAATAAAAAAGGTTTTTTAGTAGACATATTTTATGATTATCAAAAACAGATAACTAATTTATCAGTCTTCAAAACATCCAATTCGTTATTATATGTCTTAGCATCAATATATGCTAATGATAATGGCCTAAATGACACTTTAATTTTAAACGAGAAAAATTACATAATAGAATCGTCTAATTCAAATATTTTTCTTCTTCTTAAAGATTCAATAATAACTCCCGCCTTAAATAGCGGCTGTATTGCTGGTATTATGAGAGATGAAATAATTAAGATAATTAATTTTTTAGATTTTAAAATTATAGAAAGAGATATAATTCCTGAAGACCTTATGAATTCTAAGGAGATTTTCTTGACAAATGTTATAAGTGGAATTAACTGGGTAGGAGGATATAAAAAAACTAGATATTATAATACGTTGAGTAAAAAAATAATTAAAGAATTAAATAATAAAATTAGTTATCAATTGGATTTACAGGAAAATTAGCAATTGCTTTCATTTTCCCTCCTCGTTTATTTAAAATTTCTTTCCATAAATTTTGTGTGTTTTCTTTAAATATATTTTCCTCTAACAAGTTCAATGCAATCCATGAATTGGAATCAAACTCTCTTAAGAGCTGATTTTTTTCCCAACCTGAATAACCTAAAAAAAACTTTATTTTTTTGGTATCAATTATGCCCATATTAATGAATTCAATAATCTGATTAAAATCACCACTAGTCCAAATGTTATCACATATTTTAACAGAGTTCTCAATTAAATGTCCTAACTGATGTAAATAAAATAGATTTGAGGAATGTACTGGACCACCATAATATATTTTAATACTTTTGAATTCAATTTCTGGAACAAGTTCATCTAAGTTAATATCCAGTTGGTTATTTAATATAAATCCATATGAACCATCATTATGGTGTTCACACATGAAAATAACTGATCGTCCAAAATGATCATCGTCCATAAAAGGTTCTGCTAGGATAAGGTTTCCCTTTTGAGGCTTTAAATTATTAATTTTACTCAGATTATACGTTGGTAAATTCATTGATATAAATCTAATAAAAAAAATTAAAAAAAACTTCTTTTAATGAATAGCCGATCTCCAAGGGAGTGAAGAGGAAATTTCTGCTTCTTTTTGAAGAATAATTTGAGTCCTTTTGTCTACTAACTCATCATCAAAATATATTTTAGCCATTTTTATAAACGAATCTATATGTTCCAACTCTTGTAAATGTAAATTGGCATAAAACTTAGCAATTTTCGGATCATCAACTACCTTACTTATTAATTTAAATCTTTCTGAACCTCTTAATTCAGCAATAGAAGCAATAATTAATCTATCCATAAAAATTTCATCAGAGCCTGATCTTACTATTGACATAATTCCTTTTATGTAGGGATCTTTTTGAAAAACTCCATTTAACTGATTTCCTCTATACTTTATTAAATTATATACTTGTTTAAAATGAAGTAATTCTTCTACTGAAATTTGAATCAATTCATCAATTATTTCTGTTCTATTAGGATATTTGGCAATAAGTGACAAACACATATTGGCTACTTTTCGCTCTGCATCTGCATGGTCTTGTAGAAATGAGTCTATATCCTTAACAGCATTTTGAGCCCATTCTATAGGTGTTCTGTATAGTAATTCCATTTATATTCTTTTCCAAAAATAAGGGGTAAATATTAAGCATACCGTAAACAATTCTAATCTCCCCATTAACATTAATAATGATAATACCCATTTGCCAAAATCAGGAACATGATCAAATGAGTAGGAGGGTCCAACACTTGCAATTCCAGGTCCAACATTTCCAACTGCTGAAGCAACTGCACTAATAGCACTTAAAAAATCCAATCCTAGTCCCGATAAAATAATTGATCCCAAAGTAAATATGAATAAGTAAAGAAAAATAAAAGCCAAAAGATTGTAAATAATATGATTCGAAATTGCAGATCCATTAAGAATTACAGGAATAACTGCTTTTGGGTGCAACCTTCTTTTAAATTCCAATAAGCTATTTTTTATAAGAATTATAATTCTTACAATTTTAATTCCTCCACTTGTACTTCCTGCTGATGCACCTGAAAAAAGAAATAAAAAGAATATAAAGGTTAAAAAATATCCCCAAGTGGTATAATCTGCAGTGGAATATCCTGTTGTAGTAATAATAGAAACTACTTGAAAGCTAATTGCTCTAAAAGAGTTTAGTAGAGTTATATTATTAAAAAAAGAATGAACAAGTGTTAAAATTATTATAACGGAAATAAGAGAAGTTAGATACCATTTAAATTCGTCATTATTAATAATTTTTCTAAACTTAAATTTAATAGCAAAATAGATTAAGGTAAAATTCGTTCCTGCTAAAAACATAAAAATTACTATTACTGCTTCTATCCAAGGATTTTGAAAGGCAGCTATACTTGCTTGTTTTGTTGAAAAACCACCTGTAGAAGTAGTTGTTAAAGAATGATTTATTGCATCAAAAAAATCTAAACCTAAGATCATTAATATAATTGTTTCTAGAGAAGTTAAGCCAAAATAAATAATCCATAATCTCTTAGCTGTTTCTTTAATTCGTGGATGGATTTTATCTTTTGTAGGTCCTGGAGCTTCCGCAATGAATAGTTCCATCCCTCCAATTCCTAACAGAGGAAGAATGGCAATAGTCAATACAATTATGCCCATTCCACCTATCCACTGAGTCATACTCCTCCAAAACAATATGCTTTTGGGTAATGCTTCAATATCATTTAAAATTGTTGAGCCAGTTGTAGTAAAGCCTGACATTGTCTCAAAAAATGCGTTAGTAATTGTGGGTATACTTCCGGAAATTAAATAAGGTAAGCTGCCAAAAAATGTCATAAATAACCAACCTAAAACAACAATTAAATAGCCGTCTCTTTTTTTAATTTCTGAGTACTTATCTTTTTTGGTAAAAATTCGCATAAAAAATCCTGTAGATAGTGTTATTCCACTACATAAAATGAAAACAAAAGGTAGATTTTCATCTAAGTCATAAATAACAGAAAAAGGAATACACAAGAGCATTAGTATTCCGTTTAATAATAGTAGTGTTCCAACTACATAGGTAATTACTGAACTATTAAATAGACCTTTTATCTTATTGGAAGAATTTTTCAATTTCTTTGATAGATTCGGTTAATGAAAATACAATAGTTTTATCATTTTCAATTAGTTGAAAATTTCCAAAAGGAATTATAGGAATTCCATTTCGAATAACGCCTGCAATATTGGAATCAGATGGGAAATTTAATTGATTTATGGGTTTGGAAGTGATTTTGGTATTGGATTTTACTACAAATTCAATAATTTCAGCATTAGTACCATGTAAATTAGCTACCGATGAAACATTTCCTTTTCTTACAAATTTAAATATTTTATCTGCAGCGATAATTTTTTTATTTATAATGGTATCGATTCCTATAGATTGTGATAGGTTGATATAATTGAAATTTTCAATTCTAGCAATAGTCTTTTTGATTCCATGCTTTTTACCAACCAAAGAAGTTATTACATTCATTTCAGAATTAGCAGTTACTGAAATAAGTGCATCCATGTCTGCTAATCCTTCTTCTTCTAATTGTTTGACATCATGACCGTCAATGTTAATGACTAGGGATTTTTTTAGAAAAGAAGCTATTTTTTCACATTTAGCTTTATCTTTTTCTACTATAGTTACTTGATGATTTTTTTCTAATAATTGAGCAATATTTAACCCAATTTTACTTCCACCAATGATCATTACATTATTAATATGGATAGATGTTTTTCCACATAACTTTATAATATCTTCAATACATTCTTTTTGAGAGATAAAATAAACAATATCATTTTCATTTAATATAGTATCGCCACTTACTAAAAGTGTAAATTCGTCTCTATGAAGGGCAAGAGGTTTAAAACTTAAATTAGGATTTAATCCTGCACTTTCACTTACTGTTTTATTAATTAAAATTGATTTTTCAGAAAGGCTTATTCCAAATACTGTTAATTTTCCATTTTCAAATTCAATATCGTCAGTAAATGCAGCCTGATTAATCAATCGATTTATTTCTAAGGTTGCTAAATGAGTAGGGGATATGAGAGTGTCAATACCTAATTCATTATAAAAATGCTCCCTGTTATCTTTAATTATATTATCATCGTTAATTCTAGCTATTGTATGATTTGCACCTAGCTTTTTTCCTAATATGCATATAAGCATATTGGTTTCTTCACTTGAAGTAACTGCAATTAATAAGTCTGAAGTACTAATTAGTTTTTGATCCATTAATTCTACAGATTTCGCATCACCGGTAATTGTAATAACATCAATTTGAGAAGAAATAGCGTTTAATCGTTCCTCATTATTATCTATAAGATAAATATCGTGTGATTCTGAGGATAATAATTTTGCAAGGTGGGATCCAACATCTCCAGCCCCAGCAATAATAATCTTCATAGAGTAATTTTTTAACAAATATATAAGTCTTTAATTATAGTTGGAAAGTAATTTGTTTTTTTACTTTTGTTTTAAAGAATAATAAATGTCAAATATTAAATTTGGAACAGATGGATGGCGTGCCATAATTGCAAAAGATTTTACAGTAGCAAATGTTTCTAGAGTAGCTTATGCAACTGCGGAATGGACCATCAAAAACTTTAATAATCCTTCTATTGTAATTGGTCATGATTGTAGATTTGGTGGTGAATTATTTGTAGAAACTGCTGTAAAAGTTTTCGCATCCAAAGGAATCAAGGTTTATTTAGCTAAAACATTTATTTCTACTCCTATGATTTCACTAGGGGTAAAAAAATTAAAAGCATCTGTAGGAGTAGTGGTCACAGCTAGTCACAATCCGCCTGAATACAATGGTTATAAGTTAAAAGGCTATTTTGGAGGACCTTTAAGTACAGAAAAGGTAGAAGAGGTAGAAAGTTTAATTCCAACTGAAGATAAAATCTATTTAAACCATATAAATATTGAAAACCAAATTGAAAAAGGGAATATTAAAGAAGTTGATTTAGAAAAAATGTATATCGAGAGGGTTCAATCCTCTTTTGATTTAGAGGCTATTAGAAATTCTGGATTGAATTTTGCCTATGATGCTATGTACGGAGCAGGCCAAAATGTAATGAAAAAGTTATTTCCTCAAATGACTTTTTTACATTGTGATTTTAACCCTTCTTTTTTAGGTCAAGCTCCAGAACCTATTGATAAAAATCTTCAAGAATTTTCCCATTTAATTAAAGAAAGAAAAAATATTGCGGCAGGATTAGCTACAGATGGAGATGCAGATCGAATTGGACTATACAACTCCAAAGGAGAATTTGTTGATTCTCATCACATCATTTTATTATTATTACTCTATTTACATAAATACAAAAAAATGACTGGAAAAGTGGTTGTAGCTGCATCAACCACACCTAGAGTAACCAAATTAGCTGAACTATGGGGATTAGATCACGACACTGTAAAGGTAGGTTTCAAATATATTGCTAGTCAGATGATTAATGAAGATGTCCTCATTGGAGGAGAAGAGTCTGGAGGTATTGCAATAAAGGGGCATATTCCTGAAAGGGATGGAATATGGATGGGATTGGTTTTATTTGAATACATGGCTAAATCTGGAAAAACATTAGATGAATTGGTTCTAGAAGTTTATGATTTAGTAGGAGAATTTAAATATTGTAGAGATGATTTACATATTTCAGATGAACTTAAGAACTCCATAGTGAAGAAATGTAACCAAGACGAGTTTACATCATTTGGCGAATATAATGTGGAAAGTATAGATAAAACGGATGGGTTCAAATTTATACTAAACGATAGTCAATGGTTAATGATAAGGCCTTCGGGAACTGAGCCTGTTCTTAGGTGCTATGCTGAATCTGAAACTCTTTTAGGAGCTAGAGCTATTTTAAATGCCTGTAAAAGTACTATTGGAATTAATAAAAGTTAAAGTCCTATAAGATTTTCTTTTTCAGGATACTTCACAAAATAGTTCCATACTTTATCCACCTTTTCTCCTTCAGCTAATTGAATTTTCCAAACTAACTTACCATCAGCTTTGGTAAATGTAGCATCTGAACTTTCCAATAGTTGAACATGAATATTCTTTTTATTGGAAACAGGTAACTGATCTATAAGTACAAGATCTACGGATTGACTTTTATTATTCTTCACACTAATTTTGAAAGCTTTTTGAATCTTTAAATTATCGCCAACTTTTGTTTCCGAACTTAATTTAGTTTCTAGTTTTCTTTCTGATATTATACCAATATCCCTACTAAGAGAAAGGTCTATTTTTGATTGAGTAATGTGGGGATCTAGGTAAGAGGTTCCGACAGATTTCCCATCAAAATAAATTTGTGCTTGTCCTGGAAGAAGATTTTTATTATTTATTTGGTCTAAATGACACATTAAAAATACATCTTTATCAACCTTTGGGTAACAGAAATAATCATATTTAGCAGGTACGGTCAGTTTTTGAATTTCAATGAAAATTGGAGTTCTTTGTGATGGGATAGAATAGGGGATTAAAATATCATATTGAATTTGAGTACCACTATAATCCACATTAGTAAAATCCGCCGAAGAGGGTGAGTCTTCTTCATCCTGAAAAGAATTATTTTTAAATTGAGTCGAAGCAATTCTTTTATTGTAACCTAAACTGTTATTTGATCTAATATATTGAGTGTTAAAATCAGGAGCCTTGTTAGAAACGTTTAATTTACCAGTGGAAAGAGATAATTTAATATTGGACCATTCTTCATTTGTATTTTGAAAGACCTTAGCTTTATATGTTAAATTTACTGGACTATTAATACTTTCTGATCTTACGTCATAAAATGGTGTCCAACCGGCATTCATTGTATTGTAAGAAAGGTTAAAATCAAAATCACCAGCTTTTAAACAAGTTATTTGGATAATTATATCACAAGATTTATTTTTAGTTGTTTTTTTTATTGAACCAATTTGGTTTTGCAACTTTTTCTTTGTTTGGTTTAAAAATGAAATTTCCTTTTGAATAATTGAAATATTAGTCTGAATTTCATTGATCTTTTTTTTAAAGTACTCTGCTAGTTCCATTAAATCATCAATAATGAATTCTCTAGATGTTTTTAATACAGATTTATTCTGGTCCATCAAATCCTTTTCTTGTCTAAAAACTTCTAAATCTACAGTTCTTAATCTTATTATTTCATTAATTTTATGAATACTGTCATTTAACTTAACTGCTTGAATATTATTTTCACTACCAAAATAGTTCAATTGTTTATTTACAGAATTTATAATCACATTTTTAGACTTAATAGTGAATTGAATAGACTCATTTAGAAGTTTAGAAGAAAGATTGGATATTAATATTTTATTAGAACCATTACTAAGTGTGACATTTCCTGTTCTGTTAACCGAAGCTCCGTTATTAAAAATAATAATGTCATTTATGACTGTTTCTGCCTTTATGATTTCTTCATTTGAAACCGCAGTTAAATTTAAAAGAAAGAAATTAATGATAATTAAGCTTACATTATGGAAAAATCTATTCATTTTATTTTTTTTACAAACTTAATTCAAAATTAATGCCAAAATTTAATAATCATTAACTTAGCAATATGAAAATTCCTTTAATTTTATTAACTAATGATGATGGATATAACGCTAAGGGACTTTCATCATTATTAAATTCTGTAAAGGACTTTGGAGAAATTGTTTTAATTGCTCCTGACAGACCTCAATCTGGAATGGGACATGCCATTACTGTAAATAATCCAGTAAAATGTAAAGAAATAAATTATTTCGAAGGAATAAATGCCTTTAATTGCTCTGGAACACCAGTAGATTGCGTTAAAATGGGTATTTACTTATTAAATGGTAGAAAACCAGATATTATTTTATCAGGAATTAATCATGGATCAAATGTGAGCACCAACATATTATATTCTGGAACAATGGCAGCTGCTGTAGAAGGTGCTTTAGACGGAATTCCAAGTATTGGGTTTTCGTTAACTGACTTTAAAGAAGATGCTGACTTTTCTTATGCTGAGAAAATAGTTAAATTAATTACTGGAAAAGTACTTTTAGAGGGTTTAAAAACTGGGACATGTCTTAATGTGAATATACCCAATGTAAATGAAAATAAAATTAAGGGAATTAAAGTTTGTAAACAAGGAAAAGCTTTTTGGGAAGATACTTTTGAGAAAAGAAAAGATCCTCTTGGGAAAGATTATTATTGGCTAAAGGGATCATTCACTTCAAAAGATGAAGATAAAGAAACAGATATTAATTATTTAGAAAATAATTATGTAACTGTAGTTCCAAGTCAATATGATATGACTTGTTTTGAGTCAGTTGAAAATTTAAAAAAATGGAAATTATGAAAGCAAATAAATGGTATTCTAAAATTAACCAAATAAAATATGGTTTCGTAACGGGTTTGGTATTACCCATTTTAGGTTTTTTTATAGGTTTTTTAGCAAAAGGGGGCGACTTATCATTTTCTACATTCTGGCAACTTTTTACACAAAATCATGATTTAGTAACTAATTCTGCCCTTAAAAGTATTTATCAAGATACACGCCAAAGTACTTTAATGTTTTGTCTTTTGGCAAATATGCTGGCATTTTATTTTTCTTTTTTTATATACAAAATAGATCGATTTTCTAGAGGTTTAGTAAGTATTACTTTAATTCTTGCTGCTATTTCATTTCTTTTTATTTACTAATGAAATATTATATAATAGCTGGAGAAGCTTCAGGGGATTTATATGGTGCTAATCTTATAAGAGAGATTAAAAAACTTGACTCAAATGCTGAAATAAGAGCATGGGGAGGAGATTTAATTAGTAAGGAAGAAGTAACCATAGTAAAACATTATAAAAACCATAATTATATGGGTTTTCTTGAAGTCTTATTAAACTTAAATACCATACTTGGAAATATTAAATTTTGTAAAAATGATATTGAAAAATTTAAACCAGATGCACTTATTTTAATTGACTTTCCCGGATTTAATATGAGAATTGCAAAACACTTTCATAAAAGTAAATTTCCAATTTTATATTATATAGCTCCACAAGCATGGGCATGGAAAGAGAAAAGGGTAGTGGACATTAAAAAATATGTAACTGCTCTTTATTGTATTCTACCATTTGAAAAAGATTTTTTCGCAAAACATAGAATTATTGCAGAATATAATGGTCATCCTTTATTAGAACATATAAATAACTTTAAAAAAACTACTAAAATTTCTAAAAAAGAATTCTTTAATAAATACAGATTAAATAATAAAAATCCGATAATTTCTCTAATACCTGGAAGTAGAAAGCAAGAAATAATAAAAAAACTTCCGATTATGATAGAAGCTTGTTCAAACTTTTTAAGTAATTACAATATTGTAATAGCAGGAATGAATAGTCTAAATACCCTGTACCAACCTTACTTGCAAAGGAGTGGTGTAAGTATCGTATACGACGATACTTATAATTTACTAAATCATTCAACTTATGCATTAGTAACTTCTGGAACAGCAACATTAGAGACTGCATTTTTTAATATTCCTCAAGTGGTAGCCTATAAAACGAGTTGGATTTCATATAAAATTGCAAAGTCTTTTATTAAAGTAAAATATATATCATTAGTAAATTTAATTCTAAATAAACCAATTGTTAAAGAGCTAATTCAGAGTGACTTGAATAAAAAAAACTTAACTAAAGAATTAAGTAATTTAAAGAATGAAAAAATCCATGATAAAATCAAATTAGAATATAGCAATTTACATTCAATTTGTAGTGGAAAAGACGTATCCAAAAAAATTGCAATTCATATGTTAAAAACTATAAATAACAATTAAAAAAAACAATTAATTATCTTTTAGATTTGTAATGTTTTAGAAAAACAATGAGGTTAGTTATTGTAATTTTTTTAATATTAATTTCTAATTTAATTCATTCACTTGATTTTAAAATTGGTATTTTAAGAAACGTTTCTATTAAAAAAGCTTCCATTTTTGTTAATAAATCTCATTATTCTTTAAGATCTTCTAATAATTTATTATTTAAAAAGTTAGGTCCGGAAAATAGAGTGGATGTAGTTTATAACAATGAGAAAATCGTCTTAAAAATAGACGATAAATATGTTGGAAAATTTGATACTTTAAAATTATATAACGTAAATAAAGATACTGGGATTTTCGAATTAAAAGGAATTCTACCAAATTTTAAAAGCCGTTATTATTATGATAATCTTACCATTTATCCTCAATCTAATTCAATTTCATTTGTTAACAATATAGGTTTTGAAAAATATATTATTGGAGTATTAGAATCAGAAGTAGGATTGGGTAAAAGTGAAGATTTTTATAAAGTACATGCCATAATTAGTAGAACCTATGCATTAAAGAATCAGTATAAATTTATTCACGAAGGATTTTATTTAACAGATCTAGTCAATTGCCAAGTATATAAGGGTAATATGTATAAAGACCCTACTATTATTAATGCTGTTAAGTCCACTAGAAATTTAATTTTAGTGGATGAGAATATGGATTTCATAACAGCATCTTATTTTTCTAATAGTGGAGGTCAAACAAATAACGTTGAAGATGTTTGGAACAAGGCGCTTCCATATCTAAGATCTATTCATGATCCGTATTCAATGGGTGGAGTAAATTATGTGTGGGAAAAATCAATTTCTAAAAGTAAATGGCTGTCTTATTTAAAAAATAAATTTCAATATCCGGTTAATAATGTAGAAGCATTAAATGCTGCTTTAAACTTTAAACAAGATATCCGACATAAATTTTTAGTGGATTGGGTTTATCAAATTCCTTTAACTGAAATTAGAAAGGATTGGAAACTAAAAAGCACTTATTTTTCCATTATTGACCAAGGCGAAACTTTATCATTTGTGGGTAAAGGATTTGGACATGGTGTAGGATTATCCCAGGAAGGTGCGATGAGAATGATCGAATTAGGTTATGATTTTTTAGAAGTCCTAAGATTCTATTATACGGATGTTCATTTAATAGATATGAAAATGCGTGACTTTTATATAATAGACTAGTAGTATTTTACTTATAGGTTAACATAATATTAATTATAAGACAACTTAAGGTTTATTATTTTCGTAAAGAACAAACTATCATCGGTAAGATTGGAGAAATTCTTCTAAAAATTAAATTTTATTTGCTAATTAAATATAGAATAAATCAATAATAAATTATCGTTCTTTTGGTAAAATAACTGCTTTTCACAGGAGCTCGATTTTCATCTATAACATATTGATTTTCAAAATTAGATCTCTTGATAAGAATATTAATTTTTTCTGAAATCCAGTTTCCTTCCTTATCGTATTCGTATATATATTTTTCAAGTCTATTGTATGCACCATCGGCTATTCCTTTATCGGAAAATTCCTTCAAAAAACCTTCTTTGTTATAAGAATATTTTTTTAAAATATAGCTATCTGGAATTACTGTTGTGTCTCCTTCATAATAAATTGATATATCTCCATTAACTGTGTAAAATTTGGTTATGGGAAGTTGACGCATCTTCGTTTTAAATTTAAAAGATGATTTTTTTATTTCACCGTTTTCATAGTATTCAAAACTTTCCGTATG
>NZID01000062.1 GCA_002691605.1 Crocinitomicaceae bacterium | reverse complement strand
TCTTATCTCCATCCTTGATAATAATGTGGGCATCTACAGGTAAATTGTTATCAAAGAAAATAGAGATAAGAAGATGATACCTACTATCTCTGTTTTAGATAAATCAGGAGAGGATTTAAAATCTTACAATTTACCTGTAGATGCCCACATTATTATCAAGGATGGAGATAAGATAAAATCAGGCGACGTAATGGTTAAGATTCCTAGAAAATCTGGAAAATCAGGTGATATTACTGGCGGTCTTCCTAGAGTTACAGAAATGTTTGAAGCTAGAAATCCGTCAAATCCGGCTGTAGTTTCTGAAATTGATGGGGTTGCTTCTTATGGAAGAATTAAAAGAGGGAACCGAGAAGTTGTTATCGAAGCTAGAACTGGAGAGGTTAAGAAGTATTTAATTCCACTTTCTAGGCATATATTAGTTCAAGAAAACGATTTTGTTAAAGCTGGACAAACCCTTTCAGATGGAGCTATTACTCCAAAAGATATATTATCAATTAAGGGGCCTACAGCAGTTCAAGAATATATAGTCAATGAAATCCAAGAAGTTTACAGATTACAGGGTGTTAAGATTAACGACAAGCATTTTGAAGTTATTGTTAGACAAATGATGAGAAAAGTTCAAGTAAATGAACCTGGGGACACTAAGTTTCTAGAAAATACAGCTGTAAATAAGTGGGAGTTCATTTTAGAAAATGACAAAATCTTTGGCAAAAAAGTAGTTACTGATTCTGGTGACTCTCCTGAGCTTAAGGCAGGACAAATTGTTTCTGCAAGAAAATTGAGAGATGAAAATTCTGCTTTAAAGAGAAACGACAAAAAACTTGTGGATTCAAGAGATGCTCTAACTGCAACTGCCGAACCAATCTTACAAGGGATTACTAAAGCATCATTACATACTGATAGTTTTATTTCCGCAGCGTCATTTCAAGAAACAACTAAGGTTCTTAATCAAGCTGCTGTAAATGGTAAAGTAGACCATATGCTGGGCTTGAAAGAAAATGTAATAGTTGGACATAAAATTCCAGCTGGTACAGGAATGAGGAAATTTAGAGATCTAATAGTTGGGTCTATTGAAGATTTAAATAGAATGAGTAGCCAAGATGAAGAAAATGTTGAAGAAAAAGTAGAAAGTTAAGATATGTCTGAGGATAAAAAGCAACCAGGAATTAACATTGAACTTTCTGAAGAAATTGCAGAAGGAATCTATTCCAATTTAGCAATTATTACACACTCAGCTTCTGAGTTTATTCTAGACTATATTAGAATAATGCCTGGAGTTCCTAAGGGGAAAGTTAAATCTAGGATTGTTATGACACCAGAACATGCCAAAAAATTACATCGTGCTCTTTCAGATAATTTATCTAAATATGAAAAGTCTCATGGTCCTATTAAAGAGACAGATCAAATATCTTCAATACCATTAAACTTTGGAGGTCCTGCAACTCAGGCTTAGTTAGATTTTTTTTAAGCTTTAAAGGTCATATCTATTTGGTATGGCCTTTTTTTATATTTTCACTATGTATGAAAAATTGGTTCATCTTTTTTTTAATTTTTTCCTTTGGTTCTTATTACAGTAAAAGCGACTCAATAAAAAATCCAACCATTTGGAAACAAATGTCTTTGTATCCAGATTCAAATAATTATAATTTATTTTTTGGTGGTCCTGGTAGTATCTATAGATCCATAAACTTCAATAAGAAGGTATTATCTTCATTTGACCAACATTTTATGTTTTCAAAAGAACAAAAAGATTTACCATTTATTAAAAATTTAACACCAATATTAGATGCTCAGTATATAATTGGAGACGAATTAGAACAAAATTTATCTATTTATCATAATCAATCTATTTCAAATAGATCGTATTATGCATTATCCTTTTTAAAAAGAAGTCACGATGGATATTATTCTAATCAATCTACTAATCACAATTATTTTCAAGCTCATTATTATAGTCATTCTCTAGATTCTAATTATTCTTTTTTAGTTGGACTTAAACATCACAGAAAGTATAATCAACAGAACGGAGGTTTGGAGAATGATTCTTCTTTTATAAATTCAGAGGATATTATATCGAATAGAAAAATTTTAGAGGTAAATATGGATCATGCATATTCCAATGAAAAATTCTGGAAATTTTACATCAATCAGAATTGGCGTTTAAAAAATAAAAGAGATTCTTCCATATATCCTAGTTCCAAAAAAATACTTTTTTGTACGTCATTAGAAAAAAAATCTAGAACCTATTTTGACAGTTTAAATGCGGATTTATTTTTATATAATTTTAAAAATAGTTTTAGTTCAAATGACACATTTTCAATTGAAGTTTTATCGAATTCTATATATTACAATTACTCTTCTATAACTGACTCAATAAGTAAGATTTTTAATGTTGGTTGGTTTTCTCAAGTTTTATCTCAAAAAAATCATAGTATAGATTCATTGATAACCAATCAAGCTTTTAATATTAACTATACTTTCTCGAATAATAAAAACGCACTACATCTAGAAAGTGAATATTATTTCTTTGGATACAAAAAAAATAATTATAACCATTCTATATTATTTACCAAAAAACTTTCAAGCAGACTTATTTTATCCATTCTAAGTGAATTCAAAAAGTACACTCCTGTTCTAGAATTAAATTATTTTGATAGTAATCATCATAAATGGGATAATAATTTAAATGATATTTTTTTAGGTTATATAGATGCGTCTCTTAGTATTAAATCTTTCAAATTAAGGTCCGAATATTATGGAATAAATAATGCTATATATTTTAAAGAATATGGAATTCCCTCTCAACTCAGTTATTCTGTCCAAATTTTTAAAACCTCTATAAGTAATTTAATCTCCAAAAATAAATTAACGTTACTTTCAGAATTAATTTATCAATACCTAGGTGGGGCTAGTATTTTTCAATTACCTAATTGGATTGGCCAATTAAAGATGAATTATTTGTTATTAAATNNAAAAAATAAATTTAAGATAGAAGCGGGTATAAATGCTAGAGCGTTTAGTAGTTATTATTTACCTAACTACTTACCTGAGATTAATCAGTTTTCAGTAAGTAATANTTTTCTTCAAAATGAATATTTAATTATTGATTTATTATTAAAAGGTACTATTCAAGATGTTCAAGTATTTGCTATGCTAACTCATCTAAATAGTGGCTTATTGGGTAATAATTATTTTTCTGCTTTGCATTACCCATTTCCAGACAGATATTTGAAATTTGGTNTAAAATGGTTGTTTTTGAATTGAAACTTTCCTATGATTTTCTTATTTTAATCAAAAATNAGACATGAAGAAAATTGAAAGCATTTCAGAGTATCAAATTGAATATCAAAAAAGTGTCGAAAATCCAGAATTATTTTGGGAAGAAAAGGCTCTATCTTTCAACTGGAATAAGAAATGGAGTCAGATTCTTAAATGGGAGTTTGAAACTCCAGAAGTGAATTGGTTCATAGGAGCAAAATTAAATATAACAGAAAATTGCTTAGACAGACACTTAGAAAAAAATGCAAAAAAAACAGCTATTATTTGGGAACCTAATGATCCAAATAAAGCAGCTATTAAAATTACTTACAGTGAACTTCATGAAAAGGTATGTAATTTTTGTAATGTTTTAAAAAGTCATGGTGCAAAAAAAGGCGACAGAATTTGTTTATATATGCCGATGGTTCCAGAATTGGCAATAGCTACTTTAGCATGTGCAAGGATAGGAGCTATTCATTCGGTAGTCTTTGCAGGTTTTTCAGCAAAAGCTTTAGCAGATAGAATTAATGATGCCAAGTGTAATATACTCCTAACCAGTGATGGTCTTTTTAGGGGAACTAAAGAAATGAATTTAAAAAATATTGTTGATAACGCTTTAAATGAATGCAACTCCATTCAAAGTTGTATTGTTTTAAGAAGAACAGGAGANAGAATCTTTATGAANTCTAAAAGAGATTTCTGGTGGCATGAAGAAGTTGCTAAAGTCGACAACTATTGTTCACCTGAAATTATGGATTCTGAAGATCCTTTATTTATTTTATATACTTCTGGTTCAACAGGAAAGCCAAAAGGTGTACAACACCACTGTGGAGGGTATATGGTATATGCAGAATACAGTTTTAGAAATGTATTTCAATATGAAGAAAATGACATTTATTGGTGCACTGCTGATATTGGTTGGATTACTGGTCATAGTTATATTATATATGGCCCTTTATTAGCAGGTGCAACAACTCTNATGTTTGAAGGGGTNCCNACTTATCCAGATGCAGGAAGATTTTGGGAAATTTGTGACAAACACCAAGTCAATATTTTTTATACTGCACCAACTGCTATTAGAGCTCTTCAGGCATATGGAACCGAGATTATTGAAAAATATAATTTAGACTCTTTAAAAACACTAGGAAGTGTTGGAGAACCAATAAATGAAGAAGCATGGCACTGGTATCATAAACATATAGGAAAAGAAAAGTGTTCTATTGTAGATACTTGGTGGCAAACCGAAACAGGGGGAATAATGATTTCACCACTTTCAAACATTACTAAAACTAAACCTACGTTTGCAACACTGCCCTTGCCAGGAATTCAACCATGTTTAGTCAATGCTAAGGGTCAAGAAATTAAAGGAAATGGAGTCCAAGGTAATTTATGTATTAAATTTCCCTGGCCTAGTATGATAAGATCTATATATGGAAATCATAAAAGATGCAAGGAAGTATATTTTANNACCTATAAAGGAAAATATTTTACGGGCGATGGATGCAAAAGNGACNAGGATGGTTATTACCGAATTACAGGAAGAGTAGATGATGTAATAAACGTTTCTGGACACAGAATTGGAACAGCAGAAGTGGAAAATGGAATTAACGAACATCCTTTGGTAATTGAAAGTGCTGTTGTTGGTTTTCCACATGATGTAAAAGGGCAAGGTATTTATGCCTATATAATTTTAGAAAACAATTCACTGGAAGAAGAAAAGTTAGCCAATGAAATTATAAATACTGTTAAGACTGAGATAGGGGCCCTTGCTAAGCCAGATAAAATTCAATTTGTTAGTGGATTACCTAAAACTAGATCAGGCAAAATTATGAGAAGAATTTTAAGAAAGATTGCCGAACAAAATTTCTCTAATATGGGAGATACATCTACCTTATTAGACCCGACTATCGTAGATCAAATAATCAAAAATTCAAAATAAAAAAAGCCCATATTCAATATGGGCTTATAAATTTTAATTTCAGTATTTATTACATCATTCCTGGCATTCCCCCTGGCATTCCGCCACCACCCATTGGAGGCATAGGTGCTTCATCTTCAGGTTCATCTGAAATGACACATTCAGTAGTCAACATCATAGACGCAATTGAAGCAGCATTTTCTAATGCACTTCTTGAAACTTTAGTTGGATCAATAACACCCGCTTTTAATAACGATTCGTATTTATCAGTTCTAGCATTATATCCAAAATCGCCTTTTCCTTCTTTCACTTTTTGTACAATTACAGCACCTTCACCACCAGCATTTTCGACAATAGTTCTTAAAGGATCTTCAATAGCTCTTTTCACTATTTTAATACCTGTACATTCATCTTCATTTTCACCACTATTCTCGTCTAAGGAACTTGCAGCTCTTATGTAAGCAACTCCACCTCCAGGAATAATGCCCTCTTCAACTGCAGCTCTAGTAGCAGCTAAAGCATCATCAACTCTATCTTTCTTCTCTTTCATTTCCACTTCAGTTGCAGCGCCAACATAAAGAACAGCTACACCACCAGCAAGTTTTGCTAATCTTTCTTGTAACTTTTCTTTATCATAGTCAGAAGTAGTGGTTTCAATTTGGGCTTTTATTTGATTTGTCCTTGCTAAAATGTCCTCTTTGGTTCCAGCACCATTAACGAGTGTAGTATTATCTTTATCAATTTCAACTTTTTCACAGGTGCCAAGCATATCTATTGTGGTGTTTTCCATTTTAAATCCTCTTTCTTCTGAAATGACAGTTCCTCCAGTTAGTATAGCTATGTCTTCTAACATGGCCTTTCTTCTGTCACCGAAACCAGGAGCTTTTACTGCGGCTATTTTAAGAGAGCCCCTTATTTTATTAACAACAAGTGTTGCTAATGCTTCTCCGTCAACATCTTCAGCAATTATCAATAAAGGTTTTCCAGTTTGTGCAACTGGTTCTAGAACTGGAAGAAGATCTTTCATGTTAGAAATTTTCTTATCATAAATTAATATGTAGGGAGTTTCTAAATCAGCAATCATTTTCTCTGCATTTGTTACAAAATATGGTGATAAATATCCTCTATCAAACTGCATTCCTTCTACTGTCTTTACTTCTGTTTCAGTTCCTTTTGCTTCTTCAACTGTAATGACTCCATCTTTACCAACAACTTTCATAGCTTCAGCAATTAATCCTCCAATAGATTGGTCATTGTTTGCAGAAATAGAGGCAACTTGTTTAATTTTATCATTATCAGAACCTACATCTTTAGATAACTTTCTCAACTCACCTACTACAGTTGCTACAGCTTTATCAATTCCTCTTTTTAAATCCATTGGATTTGCTCCAGCAGCAACGTTCTTTAAACCTGCATTAATAATTCCTTGTGCTAAAACAGTGGCTGTTGTTGTACCATCACCTGCAGTGTCGTTAGTCTTAGAAGCAACTTCTTTAACCATTTGAGCACCCATATTTTCAACAGGATCTTTTAATTCTATTTCTTTCGCAACGGTTACACCGTCCTTAGTTATTTGGGGAGCACCAAATTTTTTATCAATTACTACATTTCTTCCCTTAGGACCTAATGTAGCTTTGACAGCATTTGCAAGCGCATCAACTCCTTTTTTTAATCGATCTCTTGCTTCTACATCAAAAACTATTTCTTTAGCCATTTTTTTTAATTTATTTATTTAACAATTGCAAAAATGTCACTTTCTCTCATTATGAGATAATCGTTTCCATCTATTTTAATTTCAGTTCCGCTATACTGTCCATAAAGAACGGTATCCCCCTCTTTTACAGTTACGGGTTCATCTTTTTTTCCGCTTCCAGCAGCTATAACAGTTCCTGTTTTAGGTTTTTCTTTTGCTGTATCTGGTATTATAATTCCACCAGCAGTTTTTTCCTCTGCAGGTGCTGGATCTATAATTACTCTATCAGCAAGTGGTTTTACATTTATTGACATTGTATAATTTTTATTGATTTATTATTCATTATTAGGCACATTTTGTGCCAGAATATATTTTGATGTTTTAAAAAAGTCAAAATGACCATTTTTAACTTAAGAAATGACATCGTGACATTACTATTTATTTACTGATTAGGTAGTTCTGTTGGTAAATTAACTGGATCGTTGGTAGAAGGCAAACTAACTCCCTCGTTCTTGTCTATGTCAGAAGAGATTTCGTTATTTCCGCTTCCAAAATTGAAGGCAGCCAGTAAACTTAATAAACCCATAACCCCAGCCAAAGTCCAAGTAGCTTTTTCTATAGTTTCAGTAGATTGAGCAACTCCACCAAGCTGGCTAGCATTTCCAAAAGAAGAATCTAAACCTCCACCTTTAGAATTTTGAAGCAAAACTACTACTATTAAAAGTATTGCTGTTAAAGTTGACAAAATCATTAATAAAGTTCCCATAACTAAAGTTGAGTTTTTTGTTTGATATAATTTATTCGGCTTGCAAAGAAAAGTTTTTTTTCTGGATTAGACAACATCAATTGCTCATAGATTTTAATCGCCTTAGGATAATTACCTTGTTTTACATAGATTTCAGCAAGTGTTTCTGTATTAAAATCATCATTTTCTTGTAAACTATTTTTAGCAGCTTTTACGCCAGAATAAAAATCTTGCTTTTCTTTAACAATTCTTCGTTTATTAAGATTTTTAATGATTGAATCAATATCTGTAGTAGTATTTGTATTTTTGGTTTCCTTACCTGTTAACCATTCTTCAAATAACATAAACTCTTTAGTTGAGTTGGCTTCAATAACTATTTTATTTTGATCTTGTGGTTTTAATTCAATTTCTTCTATAAGTTGATTTTGTATTAAATTACCATATATGTTTTTTTCTAACTCATTGATATCATTATTTAATGCTATAGAATCTGTAGTATTAATGCTAGAAGTTGNGTTTTTNAAATCNTTTTTTCTAGAGTGAATTATGTCGTAAAGTAATGTTCTATTTCCAAATCTAAGCGCTGCGCTATTCNATGATTTTTCATATCCAATTCTTTTTTGGTAATGAAGTATTTTGGTAAGCATAAAAAAACAAAAATTTGAAGAAGGATATTTATTGGTAAGTTCCGAAATATAAGTTAGTTCTTTTTCATTAACTTTTTCAGGATTTTCAATTAGTTGGTTTAAATCTTTTATTTGATATTCTACCATTCTCCTCCGAATATTTTATCATAAATATCTTGTGTAATTTGATAATTTAAGTCTTCAACTAATGACTCCTCAATAGAACTAAAATCGGTATTAGCATTATAATCTACAAATGCACTAAAAGCAGTTTTGGTTAATCCTATTGAGTCATTTTTTTTATAATAAGTATCTAATGATATAGTCATTTTTAATCTATTTTGAGCTGCAGTCTCACTACCAGCTTGAATATTGACTGGAGTTATGTTGTAATTTTTAATGTTTCCTGATATTTGCAAATCCGCATTTTCAGAAACTATGTTTAACTTTGTTTGAGATTGCATTATATCTCTTAAGCTTTCAGTAAATGAAGCTCCTAAAAATGGACCACCAATTGCGCTCAAATTCGGAAAATAATCTACTTGAACAGTTTTAGCATCTATTTCTTTGGTTTCTGAACCNCCCGATTTAAAACTAAACTGTGGTAATGCACATGAATTTAGAAATAAAACGAAATATATATTTTTAATTANTTTCATCTATTTCAAAATTTCAAATTCTTTAATTTTTCGGTAAAGAGTTCTTTCTGAAATTCCTAATTCTTTAGCAGCATTTTTTCTTTTACCATTATGTTTCTTAAGGGCTTTTTTAATCAATTCTTTCTCTCTTTCTTCAAGAGATAGAGACTCTTCAATTTCGACACTTTCNTGATAAGAAATATTATAAGGCTGAATAGATGGCTCTATTTGCTTTTCTTCAAATGGTATTGGGTGGTTATTTGTTTNATTGAAATTAGAATCAGTGTCTCTGTTTTTAGAAACATTTAATTTTGTAATAAGTTCATTTTTTTCATTATTTGATAAATNATTATTATTTAACAAATCTATAATTACTCTTTTCATTTCAGTAACGTCTTGCTTCATCTCAAATAACACTTTATAAAGTAAATCTCTTTCTGAAAATGATTCTTTTTCTTTTTTNCCATCAATAATCATTGGAAGATTTCTGTCATTATTATTGGGCAAATAGTTANCTAAAACTTCCGTACTTACTTCTCTAGCTTCTTCAATAACAGAAATTTGTTCTGCTACATTTTTAAGCTGTCTAATATTACCAGGCCATAAATAATTTTCTAATAATTGGACGGCTTTAGAGTTGAGTCTGATTCCAGGCATNCGATATTTTTCAGCAAAATCGGCACTAAACTTTCTAAATAGTAAATGAATATCGTCTTTTCTTTCTCGCAAAGGGGCTAGATAAATGGGGACTGTACTTAATCTGTAAAACAAATCTTCCCTAAATTTCCCCTTTTGAATGGCTTTTTGAACATTTTCATTCGTTGCAGCAATTATTCTAACATCTGTTTTTTTTACTTTAGAAGCACCTACTTTTATATACTCCCCAGTTTCTAAAACTCTAAGAAGTCTTACTTGGGTCGGTAAAGGAAGTTCTGCAACTTCATCTAGGAAAATAGTACCTCCATCAGCTACTTCAAAATATCCTTTCCTACTGTCTGTGGCTCCTGTAAAAGCCCCTTTTTCATGACCAAAAAGTTCGGAATCTATAGTTCCTTCTGGAATTGCACCACAGTTTACAGCAATATATTCATGATGTTTTCTAGAGCTGTAATGATGAATGATTTTAGGCATGTTTTCTTTACCAGTACCACTTTCCCCNGTAATTAAAACAGTAATATCTGTAGGAGCAACTTGTATAGCAACATCTAAAGCTCTATTTAAACCTGCTGAATTACCAATTATTCCAAATCTATTTTTTACAGTTTGAAGATTCATTTATACNATTTTTCCAATTAGTGTNGCTGNTGTACATTTTTCAATTAGTACATNTACAAAAGTACCAATAATCGCATTCTCTTTAGGAAAAACCACCTTACAGTTTTCACTATTTCTACCACTAAAATCTAAATCNGATTTTTTAGAAGTTCCTTCAATTAAAACTTGCATCACCTTTCCAATACATGCTTGGTTGCTTNTTATAGAGTGTTCACGTTGCAAATCAATTACTTTTTGTAGTCTTGATCTTTTAATTTCTTCAGGGACATTATCTTCATATTTCCTTTCGGCTAGAGTTTTAGGTCTTTCAGAGTAAAAGAACATGTAAGCAAAATCAAATTTTACTTTATTCATTAAATCAAGAGTGCTATTAAAGTCTTCTTCAGTTTCATCACAAAATCCTGTTATTATATCAGTCGAAATTGCGCAATCTGGAATTATTTTTCTAATAGATTTGATTCTTTCTAAATACCATTCTTTGGTATACCCTCTATTCATTTTTTTTAAAATTTTAGAACTTCCAGATTGGACGGGTAAATGAATGTAATTGCAGATATTATTATACTTCTTCATTATATGTATTACCTCATCAGTCATGTCTTTAGGATGTGATGTTGAGAATCTAATTCTTAAATCAGAAGCAACTTTTGCAACCATTTCAAGAAGTTGTGCAAAATTAGTTGTTGGTATACTTGTATCTTCTACTTCTCCTTTTTTATTAATATTCCATCTGAAACTGTCAACATTTTGTCCCAACAAAGTAACTTCTCTATAACCTTTTTCATAAAGTTGTTTTGCTTCAGCAATTATAGTAAGAGGGCTTCTGCTTCTTTCTCTGCCTCTAGTAAATGGAACAACACAAAATGAGCACATGTTGTCACATCCTCTCATAATTGATATAAAACTGGAAACCCCTTTGTTATCTAATCTTACAGGACTAATATCTGCGTATGTTTCTTCTCTTGATAAAAGTACATTAACACTTTTTTGTCCCCCTTCTACTTCTAAAATTAATTTGGGTAAATCTCTGTAGGCATCAGGTCCAACAACTAGATCCACTAATTTTTCTTCCTCTAAGAGTGTTTCTTTCATTCTTGCTGCCATACAACCAAGAACCCCTATAATGACTTTAGGGTTTTTTCTTTTTAATTTGTTAAATGATTTTAATCTTGTTCTTACTGTAATTTCTGCTTTTTCTCTAATAGAACAGGT
>NZID01000061.1 GCA_002691605.1 Crocinitomicaceae bacterium | reverse complement strand
TTTCTGTGGTATTGAACGGAGTTGACTCCAAAAGAAATGAGTATGCCAACAAGTATGGATATGGGTATGGGTATGGATATGGATATGGGCATGGGTATGGGTCTTCTAATTCTTATTATTCGGATGATTATTCCAAAAAAGAAAAAACTATATTTGAAAGAATTAAAAATAGATTTAAAAGTTGGAAATAGTCGACACAAAAATTGATGGAGTTTTTTTAATAAAACCTCAAATAATCAAAGATAAAAGAGGGTATTTTTTTGAATCTTTCAATCAAAAAAAAATGAATGAAAAAATTAAAGTTAATTTTGTTCAGGATAACCAATCTTTATCTTCCAAGAATATTTTAAGAGGTTTACACTTTCAAAAACCTCCATTTGCCCAAAGCAAGCTGGTAAGTGTTATTCAAGGAAGTGTATTAGATGTGGTGGTTGATATTAGAAATGGCTCAAAAACTTATGGANAATATATTCTTGAAGAGTTGAATGATACCAATCATCACCAACTTTTTATTCCAAAGGGAATGGCTCATGGCTTTCTGTCTTTAAAAGATCGTACTATTTTTAGTTACAAATGTTCTGATTTTTATCATAAAGATTCGGAAGATGCTATTATTTGGAATGATCCAGNTATAGGTATTGAATGGCCTAATATTTCTCCTTTTTTATCAGAAAAGGACAGAAATGCAAAAAAATTTAGTTCTTTTGTGTCTCCTTTTTAACAATGAACAACNTCGAATATACATTCTTAGTATATGCTGAATTTTTTGTCNGCATTANNCTNTTTGGTTTGGTAATAAACACTATACTACTAAAATTTTCTAAAACTTTTGGGATAAGAGAAAAAGACAATACTATGGTTAGGTGGACCACAGTTGCTAAACCTGCTTTAGGGGGAATAACTTTTTTTATGAGTTTTTTAGTAAGCACAGCCTGCTTTGGAATATTGTTTGATCATAATGAGTTATTTAAAAATGGAGAAATTATAAGTGTCATTGGCGCCCTTTGTTTGGCCTTCNTNATGGGCTTAGCGGACGATGCTTACGATACAAAACCATGGTTGAAACTATTTATACAAATCACTTGTGGTTTAATNCTGATATTTGGATCTCTCAAGACTGGAAATGAAAATCATATTATTTCTTTATTTGAAAATGATTTACTCAACTACATTATCACTGTATTGTGGGTAATAGGTATTATGAATTCTNTTAACATGTTAGATAATATGGATGGAATTACTACTGTTACCTCCATATTTATTTTTCTTACTGCACTTATTTTCTTGGCATTTCAAAATGAGTATGAACATTACGACTTCATGATTATTCTTGGAATTACTGCTGGTTTATTAAGTTTCTTATTTTATAATTGGACACCTGCTAAAATATACATGGGAGATTCCGGAAGTCAGTTTATAGGTCTTTTATTGGCAATTNTTGGAATCAAATATTTTTGGAATTCAACTGCATTTGAAACCCATNAATTAATTTCAAGTCGACAGATAATTATTGTNTTATTAATTTTCATTTTACCTATTTCAGATACAACAAGTGTCTTTATAAATAGAATTGCACGAAAACAATCTCCATTTATTGGAGGCAAAGACCATACNACACATCACTTATCATTTTTAGGATTTAACAATACACAAATCATTTTTATCTTTTCTGGAATTGCATTCTTATCTTCATTAATTGCCATAGCTTTATACAGATTTGGAGACAACTGGTCCTTAATTAAGTTTACACTATACTCCATATATATATTAGCTGTATTTTTTACTTTATATATTACTACTCAACAGCATAAAGACTTACGAAAATAGATTATACATTTAAGGTTAAATGTTTAAAGATTATATTTCCATAGAGGGCGCAAGAACACATAACCTTAAAAACATTTCACTTCAAATTCCTCACAAAAAATTAGTAGTAATTACTGGCTTGAGCGGAAGTGGAAAATCATCTTTAGCATTTGACACCATTTTTGCAGAAGGCCAAAGAAGATATTTAGAAACTTACAATGCGTATGCCAGACAATTTGTNGGTCAGCTAACNAAACCAGATTTAGACCATATCTCTGGANTAAGTCCTGTAATTGCCATTGAACAAAAAACAGTTTCTAAAAACCCTAGATCTACTGTAGGNACTATNACGGAAATCTATGACTTTCTAAGATTATTATTTNCTCGTGTATCAACCCCTTTATCACCAATAACCAAACTGCCTTTAATTAGCTATTCAGAAAAGCAAATAATTCAGTTAATATTAAAAAAATATCCCAACAAAAAAATCCTAATTGCTGCGCCCTTAGTGAAATCTAGAAAAGGACATTACAGAGATCTTTTTGATCAATTAATTAAACAAGGTTTTACCAAAGCATATATAGATGGTGAGATGAAGAATCTCTCCTTAGGTTTCAGATTAGATAGATATAAAAACCATGATATTTCATTAATAGTTGATAGAGCACTTGTTAATGATAAAAATAAATCGAGAATACAGAAAAGTATTTCTTTAGCATTTAAAAAGGGGAAAAAAGAAATTCAAATTATCGAAAATGCAGAAATCACCAATTTTAGTAAACAGTTAATGTGTTCTAAGAGCGGAATTTCTCTTCCAAATCCTGAACCAAATATTTTTTCATTTAATTCTCCTAAAGGAGCTTGTGATAATTGTAGTGGATTAGGTTTTATTCATGAAATTCAATTAGATAAAATAATTCCCAACCAAAAACTTTCTATTAAAAAAGGCGGTATCGAACCCTTGGGTTCGTTTGAAAACAATTGGACTTTTAAACAAATTCAATTATTACTTAAGTTTCATGGATATGAATTAGATACTGCAATAAATAAAATTAGTCAAGAATGTTTAAATCAACTACTTTACGGTACTAATCAGCTAATGAAAATATTAGGAGACAATGGAGTACACCAAGTATTGAATGGATATGAAGGTATAGGGAATTTTGTTCAAAGACAACATAAGTCAGGTGGAAATAAAATAAAAAGATGGGCATCAAGTTTTATGAACAAAAAGGTTTGTGACTCTTGTAACGGGTCTAGATTAAAAAAGCATTATGAATTTTACCAAGTAGCTAATAAACATATAGGTGAAATAATAAAAATGGATATTAAAGAACTTAAAGGATGGGTTGATAATTTAATGACTACTCTCAATCAAACTCAACAATTAATAGCAAAAGACATTATTAAAGAATTGAGTAATCGAATTGGATTTTTAATTAATGTTGGTTTAGAATATTTAAATCTAAATTTACCTGCAGCTACACTTTCTGGTGGAGAAGGTCAAAGAATAAGATTGGCATCTCAAATTGGTTCTGAGCTTACTGGTGTACTGTATATTTTAGACGAACCGTCAATAGGGCTCCATCAAAGAGATAATCATAAACTTATTAATTCATTAAAAAAACTAAGAGACAAGGGCAATTCTATTTTAGTTGTAGAACACGATAAAGATATTATGAAAGAAGCGGATCTAATTATTGACATGGGTCCTGGAGCTGGTAAATTAGGCGGAGAGATCACAGCAGTTGACCAACCACAAAATTTAAATGCTGACAATTCATTAACCGGAAAATATTTAAGTCTAAAACCTAGTAAATTAAAAAAACAAAAAATATCTTTTAAAAAGAGGATTCAACTAAAAAAAGCAAATGGAAATAATTTAAAAAGTGTTACTACCTCTTTTCCGCTTAATTGTTTGATCTGTGTTACTGGTGTTTCGGGTAGTGGAAAATCAACTTTAATCAATGAAACCTTATTCCCTATATTGAATCAACACTTTTATAAATCTGTAAAAACACCTCTTCCCTATCACAGTATTTTAGGAGTTGAACATATTGATAAAGTGATTGGAATTAATCAATCTCCAATTGGTAGAACTCCTA
This sequence comes from Crocinitomicaceae bacterium, assembly GCA_002691605.1. Lineage (GTDB taxonomy): Bacteria > Bacteroidota > Bacteroidia > Flavobacteriales_D > Parvicellaceae > MED-G20. The sequence continues at coordinate 16,349 of NZID01000061.1, read as the reverse complement.
GATCAAATCCTGCTACGTACACTGGAATTTTTAATTTAATAAGAGATTTATTTACCCAACTTCCAGAAGCTAAAATAAGAGGTTATAAAGCAGGCAGATTCTCATTTAATGTAAAAGGGGGTAGATGTGAAACTTGTGTTGGAGCTGGAATGAAATTAATTGAAATGAATTTTTTACCCGATGTATATGTGAAATGTGATAAATGTAATGGAAAGAGGTATAATAGAGAAACTTTAGAAGTCAAATTCAAAGGAAAATCAATTAATGATGTTTTAAATATGACAATAAGTGAGGCTGTCGTATTTTTTAAAGACATCAATTACATTCACGATAGAATTAAAGTATTAGAAGATGTTGGTCTTGGATATGTTCAAGTGGGTCAATCTTCTACTACCCTTTCTGGAGGAGAGGCTCAAAGAATAAAATTGGCATCAGAATTAGGAAAAAAACAAACTGGAAACACTTTTTATATTTTAGATGAACCAACTACTGGACTTCATCACGAGGATATTAATTTACTGATGAATGTTATTAGAAGATTAATCAAACAAGGAAACAGTGTTTTAATTATTGAACACAACTTAGATGTAATTTTAGAATCTGATTATATAATAGATTTAGGACCTGAGGGGGGAAGCAAAGGTGGAGAAATTGTTTATGAAGGCAGCCTTGACAAAATAATAGGAAATCCAAAAAGCCATACAGGAAAATTCTTAGCATTAGAATATAATTCTTAAATTAAATNAATTTAATTTTTATGAAAGATTGGAATGACATCAAATCCCANGACAGTTGGGAAATTTTNAAAATAATGGGAGAATTTGTAGAAGGGTTNGAAAGGCTTTCTAGAATTGGACCATGTGTGTCCATTTTTGGTTCAGCTAGAACAGATCCAAATAATCAATATTATACAATTGCTGAAGAATTGGCTTTTCAACTAACAAAAAATAAATTTGGAGTGATTACAGGAGGTGGCCCTGGGATTATGGAAGCCGGTAATAAAGGAGCTAAAAGAGGCGGGGGAAAATCTGTAGGGCTCAACATAGTTCTCCCATTCGAACAAATGCCCAATAGTTATNTTGATAATGACAAAATTATCAATTTTGATTANTTCTTTGTAAGAAAGGTCATGTTTATTAAATACGCTCAAGGGTTTATTGTTCTTCCTGGAGGTTTTGGAACTCTAGATGAAATGTTTGAAGCTCTTACTTTAATTCAAACTAAAAAATCTGGTAAATTTCCTGTAATTTTAATAGGCAAGTCATTTTGGTCTGGTTTATTAAACTGGATAAAAGATGTTTTATTAAAAGAAGAAAATAATATCAGCGAAGAAGATATGGACTTAATAAAAATAGTGGATNCACCTGATGAAGCAGTACATTTAATTAATGATTTTTATAAGAAATACCAACTTCAACCTAATTTTTAACTATATCTGCCAGAAAATTATTTTACATAGAAATAGAATGAATTAAATCTATTACATATCNTAAATCTCTTNATTTAATTCTGATGAATGCCTTTAGAATATCATAATAGAGCTTACTTCATCGTGATATTATTTATTTCTAAGAATACGTGTAGCTCTGTAAATTACATACCTTATTAATGACACTGCTGTTTTCTAGTTAGAGTTCTTTCAAAATTTATTTAACTCTTTAGATTTAGATTTAATGGTATTTATGAATACTATNATTTANATCCAATTTCNAAATNTATTTTGAAAATTGATGAAAGTGAAAGATTAATTTACCGGCTATTCACAAAAAATTCAAGTAGAAATTTGATTCCATAATAGTTAGAGAACTTAAAAACCTTTTCAAATAGCTCCTTAGTTAAGGATATTTTAGATCTCATTTAAAAAGGTCTAGAAAGAGCCTCCTTATCAACAACTTTGTATTGAAAAAACTAATCTGATGGATTCAATANACCTTATATCAGGATTAGTTTTGTTAAAACAANTNTATGTTTAAATCTTTTCTAATATTTATTAATATAATTGGCTTTCTTATTTTCACTATTCTAAATGTGAATGATATTGTAAGTTCTCACAAAGTTTTAAAAGATGGAAAGCCTGTAGAAAATCCAGTTAAAATAGCTAATAATCAAGATACTGAAGTAAAAATNATTATTGAAAAAAATGATTTTTCTGGTCCTGGAAGATTGCGATTAGATTTTTCTAGTGCTGAAGGAATNANTGTAAGAGAAAAGAGGAATGATGGATCTTCATTTACCTTTAAAAATAATGAAGCTCTATTTATATGGTATGATTTGCCAAATGAAAAGAATATTGAAATTACCTATGTAATTAGTGCTNATGATAATGTNACNGGGATGAAAAAAATAATAGGAGATTTTTCGTTTATAAATGACAATGAAAGAAAGCAACTGNANTTAGATGATTTAATATTTGAAGTAGATCCAAATATAAAAATTGAAGAAAATGANGATGTTTTAACAAATAATATTTCTTCTGTTAAATCTTTGAGATTTATTGAGAAAGTGGATAGTGGCTATGTANTAACTATTAATACAACAATAAAAAATCATNANGGCTTTGCAAGAATAAAAGATCAATTACCATTAAACGCTTCCGCCGTAGCGATCGAGACTGACGGTGCAGTATTCAAAAATATNGATGGATATGCNAAATTTATTTGGTCTGAAATTCCAGAAAATAAGGATAATATAANAGTTAAATATCGTATAGTAAATAAGACCTCTNTTGATACAAGTTTTAGTTTANANGGGGTTTATTCATCTGAAAAATTGATAAGCGAAGGTTTTAACAGTGGTGTTCCCATAGATACTACAACCTACAATCCAATATCAGAAAATTTAATGGTAGAAACAATTTCTAACAGTGTAGCTGCTGAAGAAAAAAAGGAACCAGATGTTATTACTAATAATATAGAAATAGAAGAAGAAATAGATTTTGGAAAAGAAGTTAATCCTAAATTACCAATTGAAGAAAAAATAGTAAATAAAAATGAATTTTCTGATAGTTCTATTAAAGAAGTAACAGATGATACAGAAGAAAAGTTAGAAAACAAAACTATTACAGAAGCTGAAGTAAAAACAATAGTTAAAAATGTGATTACATCTCAAAAAATTAATACTAATATTCAGTATAAAGTTCAAATATTAGCTGGACATAAAATTGTGAGTTCTAACTACATAGCTAAAAAATTCAATTTTAAAGAAAGCTATGATATAGAGAGTCATCTAGGGTGGATTAAATATACAGTTGGATCACACAGTGAATATAAAGAAGCTAGAAATGCTAGAAATATTATCAGTAAAAAAGATTTTCCAGGACCTTTTGTATCTGCATATAATTACGGTGAGAGAATTTCTGTTCAGGAGGCGTTGATAGTTTCTAAGCAGAACTGGATACCCTAAACTCTTAAAAGTTATCTTTTTGGTCTGGCTTCATCAGAAACAGATATCTTTTTTCTGCCTTTTCTTCTTCGAGCATTAAGAATCTTTCTTCCATTTTTGGTAGCCATTCTAGATCTAAAACCGTGCTTATTCTTTCTTTTTCTGTTAGAAGGTTGAAAAGTTCTCTTACTCATTATTTTATTGTTAAGGCATGCAAAAATATAAGTTTTTTAATGTAAACAAAAATTAATACTTAATATCTTCAAAAAAAACAATATTGAAACAAATTTTATACCATTTACATAATTAATTTAAATTTGATGGGTGTTTATAAATAGCAGAAAAAAAAGCCAAAAAAATGAGAGCATTAATTTTAGTTCATGGAAAAAATCTTCAGCTATTTTTAAGTATTTAAAACCCTACCGATGGTTCTATATAATTGGTCTTATAACTCTTTTAATATCATCCCTTTCTTCTATCATATTTCCTTACTTATTGGGAGGGTTATTGGGCGTGAATTCTTCAGAAAAAGAAGCTCAATTTTCGCTGACAGATTTAAATAATATTAATTCATTATTCATTTTACTTCTAATACTCTTCGTGGTTCAATCAATTGCCAGTTTTTTCAGGATTTATCTATTTGGAATTGTCACTGAAAACTCTTTGAGAGATATAAGAGAAAATGTTTTTAAAAAACTCATTGGTCAAAATATTACATTTTATGATGAGAATAAAGTGGGGGAGCTTCAAAGTAGAGTATCATCAGATATTTCTCTTCTTACAGAAACTTTTAATACCACTTTAGCTGAATTTCTCAGACAAATTCTAACTGTTCTGTTAGGCATTATTTTCATTACGTTTATTTCTTGGAAACTTTCTTTAATAATGCTGGCAATAGTTCCCTTAGTTGCCATTTCTACTGTATTCTTTGGAAAATTTATTAAGAAAATATCCAAACAGGCTCAAGACCAGAGTGCCAACTCAAATATAGTATTATTAGAAAGTTTAAACGGTATTAGAAATGTTAAAGCTATGGTAAATGAAGTTTTTGAATTTCAAAGGTTTAAAAAATCAACAGATAAACTTAACCAACTTGGTAAAATCAATGCCATTTGGAGAGGACTATTTGCTGGCTTCATTATATTAGTTATGTTTGGTTCGATCATTTTTGTTATTTGGAATGGAATGAAAATGGTTAATGAAAATACCTTGTCAAATGCTGAGTTTTTTCAATTTCTTCTTTATACTGTAATGATCGCCGCTTCTTTTGGGGGTATTTCAAGTTTAATGGGAACTATACAAAAAGCAGTAGGTGCAACAGAAAGATTGCTTGAAATATTAAACAGTAAAGTTGAAATTGATATAAAAAATATAACCAATACATCTAAATCAATATTTTTAAATAATATACATTTTAAAAATGTAAGTTTTTACTATCCTAAAAGACCCGATTTAGAAATTCTTAAATGTATTGATATTCAAATTCCAATTGGAAAACAAACTGCTATTGTTGGAAGTAGTGGAGCAGGAAAATCAACCATCGCTCAATTATTACTTAGATTCTATAAACCTTCCAAGGGAAAGATTATCATTGATAACCAGAATTATTTAAGTTACGATCTAATAAACTACAGATCTAATATAAGTCTTGTTCCACAAGAGATATTTCTTTTCGGTGGCAGTATTTTTGATAATATTTTGTATGGATCTAATTCAGCTAATAGTGAAAAAGTTTTACAGGCTGCTAAAATTGCTAATGTAGATGAATTTACCACACAATTTAAAGACGGTATTTATACTTTAGTTGGAGATAGAGGCGTTCAACTTTCAGGTGGCCAAAAGCAAAGAATAGCTATAGCAAGAGCTATTTTAAAAAATCCCTCCTTATTAATTTTAGATGAAGCAACAAGTGCTTTGGATAATATTACAGAAAATATTGTTCAAGATGCCTTAAATAAGTTGTTAAAAAACAGAACTTCAATAATCATAACCCACAGACTAAGTTCGATAAAAGATGCTGAAAATATTTTAGTTTTGGAAAATGGTGAATTTACGGAAAATGGAACTCACGATTTTTTAATAGCTCAAAAAGGCGCTTACTACCAACTTTATCATTCTCAAAAATATTCAATAGAAAATTAATTAAATTTATATTAACTTTTGTTTATGACAATATTAAATATTGCTAATTTCACATTCAAAATTAAATATTATGGAACGTTCTTTTTTAGAATTTGAAAAGCCAATTGAAGAAATTAAAAACCAGATCGAACAAACCCAAGAAATTGGCAATAAAGGGCAAGTTGGAATTCAATCGACAATTAAAGAACTAGAAGATAAATTAGCCAAAACAACTAAAGGAATTTTTGAAAATCTTACTCCTTGGCAAAAGGTTCAGCTTAGCCGTCACCCTAACAGACCTTACACTCTAGATTATATTAATGCTATTACCAATAATAATTTTTTAGAACTTCATGGAGATAGAAATGTAAAAGACGATAAAGCTATGGTAGGAGGATTCGGTGAAATAGATGGGAAAACTCATATGTTTATAGGTCAGCAAAAAGGAAGAAATACTAAAGAAAGAAAGTATAGAAACTTTGGAATGGCAAACCCAGAAGGTTATAGAAAAGCATTAAGATTAATGAAATTAGCTGAAAAGTTCCATAAACCTATTGTGACCTTGATAGATACACCTGGTGCTTACCCAGGTTTAGAAGCTGAAGAAAGAGGGCAAGGTGAGGCTATCGCACGAAATTTGTATGAAATGATGCTTTTAAAAGTGCCTGTAATTTGCATTGTCATTGGAGAAGGTGCGTCTGGAGGTGCTCTAGGAATTGGAATAGGAGACAAAGTTATTATGTTAGAAAATACCTGGTATTCTGTTATATCTCCTGAGTCTTGTTCTTCTATTTTATGGAGAAGTTGGGATTATAAAGAAAATGCAGCTAATGCCTTAAAACTAACTGGAAATGATATGCTTAAAAATAAGTTAATTGATAGCATTATCAAAGAACCTCTTGGCGGGGCGCATGCTGACCCTGAAAAAATGTTCAAGAAATTAAAAATAGAGATAAAAAAGAATGTAGAAGAACTAGAAAATTTTTCAGCAGATCAAAGAATTCAGTTAAGAACCGAAAAATTCAGTAATATGGGTAATTAATTATTTATTGTATAGTAATAAATAATCTTTAATGGAATCATTAAATGTATTAACTAAGTTTAAATTACTTATGGAAGAATAATTCCATAATTCTTTTCCACAAATCAAATACAAATTTTCACTATACTCGTCGTACACAAATTTTTGTGCAACTAAGTTTGGATTTAGGTTATTAAGTGTTTTTGAGTCTAGATTATATGTTAAAACCCCATTAGAAGTCCCTAATAAAATGTGGTTATTTAATTTCAAAACATCTAACACTTCACTATTTAATAGCTCAGTTTCGGTAAATAAAATATTTAAGTTTTCATCATATATCTTAAGTAAGGTTTTATTTAATTGATTAGCAATAATCATATATTGTTGATGGTTGATTGGAATTATTTTAATCACATCTGCATCAATGTTAATTCTTTTTTTCTCAATTCCAGATTGTCTAAAAAAAACCACTATTTGCTTTTGGATAGTATTGGAATAACTCTCCATTAATACAAGGTCATTATCAACATAAAAAGCTCCAAACGATTCCTGATTAGTAGAATAGATAGCATTTATTATATTTCCTTCTTTATTAATTGTAAAAAGTCTACCATCGCTAAAACAAAGATGGGTTTGATCGTTATTATTCGTTTTAGATATTCCAGTAAAAAGGTTGAAAAAAGAAATATTAGAAGATAAGTCCCATAAACTATTAAAATTTATAGGATCAATAGACCAACCCATTTGATCATTTAAAAAAAAGAAATATTGGTGTTTTGAGTTTACTAACGATGATTTATAATTTCCTATGTTTGAATATCTGAGTTGAAGGTTAGAGTTAGAATCTAATTCGTATAACTGGGCCATATTATGATTTCCAAGAATATAATACTGAGACACTAAAAATCTAGGAAGTTCATTTATATTTAACGAAATATAACTAGATGAAATATTTTGATTTTCATCAAATGATTTAATATTTATATAATAATTTCCACTATTTAAAAGTCTGTCATTTATTGCTAAAGAAATATCAAATTTAAAATAATTTGTATCGGCATCAATTTCTAATTTTTGGATAATAGTTGCTGAATTTTCAGAAACTAAATCAATTTCAATTCTATCTATATTGATATTATCTTGAGTTGTTCCAATAACATTAATATTGCAAGGTATTTGAAAAGTCTCATTGTTTAATGGACTACTAATTGTGATTGTTGGTGGTTCAGTATCTGCTTTATTACAAAAACATAAAAAGAAAATAAATAAAAATAAAAACTGCTTTTTTACACTTACTAACATTTGTTAATAAAGTTATTTGATAATTATAAACTGTCAAAATATTAGAGATAATCTTTATTAGATTACATTTGTTTTCAACCAATAATAGCGTGGAAATAAGTAAAAAAAATAATCTCAAAACTATAACAAGGCCTCAAGACCTCTCTGGAATTGGGAAGTTGCCGCCTCAGGCTCTAGATTTAGAGGAGGCTGTTTTAGGAGCATTAATGTTAGAAAAAACACCTTTAAATGATGTGATTGATATCATTCATCAACCAGAAATATTCTATAAAGAAGCTCACCAAAAAATTTATGCTGCAATACAAGAATTATTTTCGTCCTCTGAGAGTATAGATATTTTAACAGTGACCCAAAAATTAAGGTCCAATGGAGAAATTAATATAGTAGGTGGTGCATATTACATTTCTCAGTTAACCAATAGAATTGCTTCAGCAGCTCATGCAGAAGCCCATGCAAGAATACTGGTGCAGAAATTTATTTTGAGAGAAATGATCCGAATTTCTGGAAAAGTAATCCAAAATGCTTATGATGAGACTACAGACGTTTTCAATTTATTAGACGAAGCTGAAAGTGAATTATTTAAAGTTGCTGAAGGTAATATTAGAAAAGATTATGAGACCATGGCTTCTTTATTATTTAAAGCTCAATCCGAAATTGAAAATGCCATGCAAAAAGAAGATGGCATCAATGGTGTAGGGAGTGGATTTACCGAGTTGGATAAAGTTACATCTGGATGGCAAAAGTCAGATATGATAGTTGTTGCTGCAAGACCAGGAATGGGGAAAACAGCTTTCGTTTTATCTATGGCAAGAAATGTGGCAGTTGATTTCCAGCATCCAGTAGCTATATTTTCTTTAGAAATGAGTTCAATTCAACTAGTAAACAGACTCATTTCTGGAGAGGCTGAAATTCCAGCAGAAGATATAAGAAGAGGTAATTTTTCAAAATCAGAATTTGAGCAGTTTTTTGAAAGAACCAAATCTCTTTCTGAAGCCCCTATATTTATTGATGATACTCCTGCCCTTTCTATTTTTGAATTAAGAGCCAAATGCAGGAGACTTAAGCAACAACATAATGTACAACTTATTATTATTGATTATTTACAGTTGATGAGTTCTGGAGGTAAAGGGGGCAATAGAGAGCAAGAAATAAGTAATATTTCTAGATCGATAAAAGAAATTGCAAAAGAATTGGAAGTTCCTATTATTGCATTGTCTCAATTGAGTAGATCTGTAGAAACAAGAGGAGGTGATAAAAGACCCATGCTTTCTGATCTTAGAGATTCAGGTGCTATTGAGCAAGATGCTGATATAGTTTGCTTTATTTATCGTCCTGAATATTATCAGCTTACTGAATGGCCAGATGGTACCCCGTGTAATAGTCAAGGAGAATTGATAATTGCTAAACATAGAAATGGATCTTTAAAAGATGTAAGGCTGAAATTTACAGCGAAATATGCTAAATTTTCTAATTTTGATGGACTCAGTCAGCAAGATTTTATGTATAATGCTGGAATTAAACCTAACAACGATTTTGAGAATGATGTCTCCTCCTTCACCATGCCTTCAAAAATGAATGATGACTCTGATGACGATCCATTTTAATATTGATTTTTTAAATATCTAATTCTCCTTATTATATGACTGACTTCCTTAAAAAAGTAGTGTTTTCAATAGTATTTATATTAACTAGTTATAATTCAATTGCTTCATTTATTTTAATTCCAATGGATGAAGAAAAACAATCTAATCATTTAAAAGCTTATGGAATAGCTTTTTGGATATTACAAAATAATATTGAAGTCCATTGGTTGCTAAATTTCAGAGGCGGTAGTTTTTTAATTCAAAACCATTCTTCCATACAAGAGGAGTGTATTATAAGAGGAGTGAGTTTTGAAGTATTGACCAATTCAAAAGTTCAGCAAATAAAATTAAATATAGCAAATCCAGAAATAAACCAAGAAATAGTCAAGCTTGAGAAAGCTCCTAAAATTGCCGTTTATACACCTAAAGGGAAGCAACCTTGGGATGATGCTGTAACTTTAGTATTGACCTATGCGGAGATTCCCTACGATGAAATTTATGATAAGGAGATCATAGAAAATGAATTATTTAAATATGAATGGCTTCACTTACATCATGAAGATTTTACTGGACAATATGGAAAATTTTATAGAAATTACCGAAACGCAGCTTGGTATATCAACCAACAAAAAAATGCAGAATTAAGAGCAAACGAATTGGGGTTTGATAAAGTTTCTAAACTAAAATTAGAAGTAGGTAAAACTATAAAAGAATTTGTGGCTGGTGGTGGGTTTCTTTTTACTATGTGTTCTGGAACAGATTCTTATGATATTTCAATGTCTGCTGAAGATACTGATATATGTGAGTATATGTTTGATGGTGATGGCACTGACCCAAATGCTCAAGCAAAATTGAACTTCAATAATACTCTAGCTTTCAAAGACTTTAAATTAAAAACAAATCCTATGGAATATGAGTTTTCCGATATTGATGGAACCTCTCTACACAAACTGCCAGAAAATCAAGACTTATTTTCTTTATTCGAGTTTTCTGCAAAATGGGATATTGTGCCCACTCTTTTATGTCAGAACCATACTAGAATAATTAAAGGTTTTATGGGTCAAACAACTGATTTCAAGACTAGCTTAGTGAAATCAAATGTTTTGATTATGGGTGAATCTAAAGTATTTGGTACTGCTAGATATATACATGGTCAATTTGGTAAAGGACAATGGACTTTTTACGGAGGACACGATCCTGAAGATTACAGACATTATGTAAATGATCCTCCAACTGACCTTAATTTATATCCTAATTCTCCAGGTTATAGATTAATTCTGAATAATATTCTATTTCCAGCTGCTAAAAAGAAAAAACAAAAAACCTAGCTTATGGAATTAGTGTAATATGCCCTTTTTTGTGAAAGTATTTTCCTTCTGAATTTTTAAACTCTATTTGATAAACATAGACACCCATCGGAGCAAAATTATTTGATAAAGTTGTACCGTACCAAGCTTCATTTATATCATTTGAATTAAAAATTAATGCTCCAAGTCTATTAAAAATAGACACAGAATATTCACTAAAATCAATCATATTAATTATAGGTTTCCAATAATTTTCAATTCCACTTAATGAAATTGCATTTGGGACAAATACCACTGGCTCATTTTGGATACAAAAAATATTAGATCCACTTTCTCCATTACTAGATATGCTGTTTTGAAATTCTTCAGCAATAACTTGATAACATATTCTACCATCAAAACCGGGGGATACTAAGGCATTAAAATCATGGAAATATTTAAATTCTAAAGAATCTAGTGAAGCTAATAATTGAAAATTTGGATTCAGGTTATCTTTATAAAAAATATGATAATTTAAAACGCCATTAGCCCAATTAAGATACCTATTCCATGAAAGTGTATTTACTAAGAATTCATCTGATGAAATAGTTAAATAAATAGATTTTCCAAAATTGGAATAAGCTACTTCATTCAAACAAGAATCAATTACAGAAAATTGATATACATAAGATTGCTCAATTGAATTATTAAAAATATCATAATAAGTCAAAGGAAAGGTTGGATTGTTAATTTGATCAATTAAATTAAAATCAATACCGTCATTATTGGATCGATAAATATTTAATTCTTGAATGCCGATTCCATTTTGACCTAAATATTTAACCAAAATAGTATCTCCTAAAACGTCTACTTCTGAGATATAGGAAAGTTGAGGAATTGGTGGCTGGTTCGCGAAAAAATCAATCACATTAGAATTGGATTTTATATTAAGCGAATCTGATTTTGCTTCAATAATAAATTGATAATTCCTATTTCCTTGTTGAATTGTATAAGAATAGTTTAACGAATTAGTTGAATCTAATAACTCCCAATTATTAGTAGAATCATTCCTCATAAAAATATAGTAATTAGCTACTCCAAGTGGCCAATTGATATAACTATTCCAGGATAATTCTACACTACCAGAACATTGATCATAACTTTTGGATAAAAGGATATTATTATGAGCTAAACCTGCTGAAGAAGTATTAAACTGCGGGGGAATTCCCGAACTGCAACTATCCATTGCCGCTATAGCATATTGAACTATATCGTTTTGAAATGAAGATGAGTTAGTATCGTAATAAGTGGTGTTCTGTAATCCATAAATTGTGTCAATTGGGTTCCAGGCTCCATTCGAAAATTTGAAAATGATATAAGCCATCACATCTTGAGCTACACTTGAATTCCAATCGATAAATAATTGGTTATTAGAAGTATCATTAGTAACTAAATTTATAATTGGAGGATCTGGGGCTTGTTGATCTTCAATGTATCCTCCATCTAAATTGGAAATGAAATCACAATTTACAGTATTCAATCTTATTCTATAATTAATCCAATCGGAACAAACACTTATATTATCGGTATAACTAGTGGAATCTGTTGGCAATGTTGTCACTTGAGTCCAATTTGCAGAAGTTGGTGGATTAACTGGTGAGGATTTTTCAATTACATACTGACTTCCAGCAGAATGATTAGTTAGTGGAAAAGGTTGATTCCAAGAAAGAGCCACTCGTCCATCAAAAAGATTTACTAAATCAAAATATATAGAATAAACTGTGTCGCTGTAATATGAATTAGCTCCCAATGGGCCATATAAACTTTTAATAAAATAGCCTGATGAGTTATTTCCTGCAAAATAATTCAGAAAATTAAAACTATTTACATTAGGATTGGATTCACTTCCTATTAAGACAAATCCATTTCCTGTGGTATCAGCATAAAATTGATGCTCAAATAAATTGGTATTACTAATATTTGTAGTATCCCAAGTAATTGATAGTTGACCAATTTCGTTAATTTCAATACAAAAACATGGCTGATATAAGCATTGAGATAAGGTAAAGTTTGATATGGATAATAAGAATAGAAAATTAAATGTTAATTTATTAATTATTAAACTATTTAATTTTTTATTCATAGTATAAATAACGCAAATATAAGTTTAAAGTTGTGATAGTATAAAGCTATTCTAAAAATTGAATTTAGGATGATTATTCATTATGCTTTGAGAATCTCTAAATTCATTTATTACTTGATTAATAATTTCAGATGCACTTAGAATATTTTTTAATTGAGAAGAAGCCTGTCCTATTTCTAGTTCACCGTTTTTTAAATCTCCTTCAAACATTCCTAATTTAGCTCTTCCTCTACCTAATTTTTCCTTCAACATTTCTTTAGAAGCATTTTGATTATATAGTTTCATTATTTCTTGAAAGAAATCATTATTTAATAATCTAACGGGTGTTAACTCTTTTAGAGTAAGTTTAGTTTCTCCTTCTTTAGCTTCTACCACTAATTTTTTAAAATTCTCGTGAGCTGAAGATTCTTTACAAGCTACGAATCTTGAACCCATTTGTACAGCATCAGCTCCAAGAATCATTGCTGCTAACATTCCTCTACCATCTACAATACCTCCAGCAGCAATTAAAGGAATTTTAACTCGACGAGCTACTTCAGGGATCAAACAGAAAGTAGTAGTTTCTTCTATCCCATTGTGCCCCCCTGCTTCAAAACCTTCAGCTACTATCGCATCTACTCCACAAGCCTCAGCTTTGAGAGCAAATTTCAAACTTGATACAACATGAACTACTTTAATATTATGTGATTTCAAATGCGCTGTCCATGTTCTTGGATTTCCAGCAGAAGTGAAAACAATGGGTACTTTTTGTTCAATTATTGTAGCAATATGCTCTTCTGTATTTGGATATAATAAAGGAAGATTTACAGCAAATGGGAAATTGGTAGCCTTTTTGCATTTTAAAATATGTTCTTTTAATATCTCAGGATACATAGAACCAGATCCTATAATTCCTAATCCTCCCGAATTACTTACTGAACTGGCAAGCCTCCAACCACTACACCAGATCATACCAGCTTGAATAATAGGATATTTGACATCTAATAAATGTGTTATTCTAGTTTTAGTCACTTTAAAGTTTTTTATCAATAGAAAAATTAAAATAGAATAAATTAATTTAATTAGTTAGATCGTTGCTAAAAATAAATAAAATTAAGAAAATTGAAATTGTACACTCAAATTTAAAATAGAATATTCTCCTATTAAAGTCCAATCTTTATTGAATAAAATTTTAATATTAATTTAATTTTGTTTATCTATATTTGCAGAAATAATGAGATATAAACTAACTCTTATAATATCTATTTTATTCTGTTCTATAAAATTTAATGCTCAATATAATTTTGAAATTGGATTAAATATTGGAGGAACAGGATATCTTGGTGAAATTGGCGGTACAAGTACAGAGTCTAAAGGGTTTTTAGGGGACCTTATTCTTAAAGAAACTAATTTAACAGGAGGCATTTTTGGTAAATATAGAATAAGTCCTAAATTATTTTTTTCTTTTGGCATTAACTACGTTAAAATTAGCGGAGATGATATAAATACTGGTCAAGGCCCTCGATATTGGAGAAATCTTAGATTTCAAAATACCATATATGAGTTCAATACAAGAGCTGAATATTCATTTTTTAAATTGAACGATTTAGGAGGAAGAGGAAGATATAGAACATCTTTAGATTTATATGGATTTATAGGAATTTCCGGTTTTTATCATAATCCGAAAGGAAGTTTAACACCTGGTGCCCCATCGAAAGATTGGGTTGAATTACAGCCACTCCAAACTGAGGGCAATAGTTACAGTAAATTAGGTATTTCCACTCCCTATGGACTAGGATTAGTTATTAAAACGAATACTTTTTACAAATTTGGATTCTATTTTAACTACATGAAAAATTATACAGATTATTTAGATGATATATCCACAGTTTATGCCGACCCGTCGTCTCTTGATCCCCCAGCAGCAGAATTAGCTAATCAATTTAATGGACCTGAAGAACAAGCAAATAGTTTTGGGATAGACCAAGTAAGAGGAAATCCATCAAATTTTGATGACATTTTTATGTTAAATGTTAGTTTTAGCAAACTAATTTCCAGTAAAAACAATATTTACTATGCAGATTATTTAATGAAATATAAAATTCCTAAAAAATTAAAAAAGAAAAGGAATTATTCTGGAGGAAAGAGAACAAATTATTATCAAATGAATCAGTTTAAAAAGAAAAAAACAAGAAAAACCAAAAAAGCAAAGTTTTAAAAAAATTGCTTGATTTTTAAAATTGGTTTTAAAATGAATGTGAACCAGTATGGTTTTAAATTATTTATTTCCCAAGATCTCCGATCATTTTTATTAGCAATAATCCTATTTCTAAAATTGGAATTACTAATCCCTCCTTCTCTCATCTTAGTGATGTATTTAGGTAAATAAGTAGCTCTTAAATGATGAACTTCAAACATTCTAAGCATCAATTCATAATCGGCTGAAGTACCAAGTGTTAGATTATATAATCCATATTTTAAATAACTATCTCTTTTAATAAAAAAACCAGTATGGGGAGGCATCCAGCCCCATTTAAAACTATTTTTAGAATAATTATTTGATTTCCATATTCTAATCACATTATCCAAATTGTTTTTACTAACATAAGTAATATCCCCATATAGAATTTCTTTATTTAGGTCAAAACTTTCAACTACATTTTCAATTACATGGTGATTATCAAATATATCATCTGCATGCAATAAACCAATAATTTCACCACTTGCCTTTAATATCCCTTTATTAATTGCGTCATAGATACCATGATCTTTTTCACTAATAAATACGTCAATATGACTTTTAAATTGGTTGATAATTTTAAGAGTACTATCGTTAGATGCACCATCAATTATAATATACTCAATATTACTATAGGATTGATTAATCACAGATTCTATCGTATCTTTAATAGTCTTCTGACTATTATAACAAACCGTTATAATCGAAATTTTCATGAAATTTTTCGAGTACCAATTTTAAGTGCAGGATTACCTTTATAAATTCCATAAGAATCAAGATTCTTTGATATTACTGATCCAGCACATAATATAGCATGATCCTCTGCAATAACTCCAGGTAAAACCATAGATTTTGCTCCTATCCATACCCCATCTTTTAGAGATATTGGCTGAGTAATTAAATCAAAGGAGAGTACTTTATAATTGTGATTACCACATATCAAAACAGCTCCTTGAGAAATACAGACATTATTACCCATACTAACTAACTCTAGATTATCTATCCATACATTTTCGCCAATCCAAACATTATTACCCAATTTTAGATTCCATGGATATTTAATATTTACGTTAGGTTTGATAATAACTCCTTTACCCAAATGAGCTCCAAACAATTTCAGAAGACAAACTTTAAGAAAACAAATAGGAAACAAACTAGACTTAAAAAAAAGAACATTGATGAAATACCATAAACTTCTAACAATTATATTACCAGGATTATAGTTTTGATTATTAAATTTTGATAAGTCAGAATGTTTATTCACTTTTATTTGTTTTCTTAAAGTTTGTCTTCT
>NZID01000060.1 GCA_002691605.1 Crocinitomicaceae bacterium | reverse complement strand
TAAAGGCTAGTGGAAGCAGATCTTCAACACTATTCATTTCAAGTACTTTTCCAATCTCTCCCTTTAAAAAAATTTTAATCTTTTGATTCTGATTTTGTTCATATTCAAACATAGTCTGTCTACACGATCCACATGGAGAAATAGGATGGGAAATGACTTTCTCAACTGATTTCACAGAAATCGCAACTTTTTCAATAATTAACTCTGGGAAGTTAGCTTTACAGAAGTAAAATAGAACTCTTTCAGCACACATGGATGAAGGATAAGCAATATTTTCTTGGTTATTGGCAGCCATAATTTCTCCATTACTTAATAATGCAGCTGCACCTACACTAAAACCAGAATATACCGAATAAGCATTTTTTAAAACTTCGTGAGATTTACAAACTAATTTTTGATCTGTAATTTCCAGGTCTTCAACGGAATTGTAAGACTTATAAGAAATTGTAAAACTTTCAACCATTTATTATTCCTTGGTTTCAGAACCTCCCATATTTAACTTGATCGAGAATCTAATGGTGTTTGCTAAAGGACTTTGCTGGGTAAGTGCAAGTATGTAAGATAGATCTAATTCAAGAACTTTATACTTGACTCCTGCGCCAAAAGAGATAAACCTTCTATTTCCTTTTGTTGGATGTTCATGAAAATANCCAGCTCTTAAAGCAAATAATTCACTATANAAAAATTCAGCNCCTAAAGAAATATTAATTTCTCTTAACTCTTCCATTAAAATGGAGCCATCTTCAATTCCGATTAATACATCATCATCATAAATGGCTATTCCTGGTGCATCGGTAAATGATCCGAACATACCTGTTGCAACCCCAACATTAGGATCTCTTCCAGAAAAAACTACTGGATTTCCAGATGCATCAAACACATAATTTCCGTTAGCGTCTCTTTCATAAATTGGATTNGTTGGTACTAAAAGTTTATTTAAATCCACTGAAAAAGAAAATTGATTGAATTCATCAATTTCAGTATTTATTGTTGAACCAAGCTTTAAATTTATAGGTAAAAAATCTCCNTGTCCTTGATCACTATCCGTGTAGGAAATTTTAGCACCTATGTTAGAAATATTTGTTCCAAAAGCTACTTTAGAATTCTTATCTGCAATTTTAAAAGGATTAGAAATNTAGTAAAGAGATAAATCTGTGGAACCACTCTGACCAGCTTTAGTGTTAGCTCCTGCTACCATAGTACCGCCTGTTAGATTAGAGTTAATATATCTAGCAGAAATTCCTGCGGAAAAGTTATCACTTAATTTTCTGGAATAGACTAAATCTAAAGCAAATTCACTAGGTTTAAAATCTCTAATAGTACTACCAAAATTATCAGTAAAAGTAATACTNCCTAAAGAAAAATATCTTAAAGAAGCTCCAATTGTAGAGAATCTGTCTAACCTTTTAAAGCCTGCTAAATAAGCCAAATTAATATCATTTACCAATGCTCTAAGCCAAGGAGTATANGATANACTAAATCCTATNTCTTCATTTGGATCAATAAATACTAATTTAGCTGGATTCCAATGTATCGCGTTAGCATCAGGACTTATAGCTACACCTGCATCTCCCATAGCCCCAGATCTTGAATCGGGTGAAATTAATAAAAATGGAACGGCAGTTGTAATTGTATTTATCTGACCAGTACCACCNCCTAATTGTTGAGTATTAGTAATTTGAGAAAAATTAGATTTAATTGATCCCATAATTATAAGTAATGATATCGATATCTTAAATAACAGTGCTTTATTCAAATTCATTTATTTAAAATTATGCTTGCTAACGGCAAATATATATAAATAGTATTTAGAAAATAATTATTTCATTAGGAACATGGTTTGAGTTTTATCTGCTTTCTTACCTTCTTCATTGATAATACTTAAATTATATACATAAACTCCTCTTGCTAATTGTTCGCCAAAATCGTCAGTACCATCCCAATTTANACCCTCNGATCTGAATCCTTCNGTATGTACTCGTCTATTGATTCTTTTAACTACTTTTCCAGAAACCGTATAAATTTGAATACTTAAATCTAAAAAATTACAATTTTGGTTGTGTTCAAAATAAAANGCTGTTTGTGTAGTAAAAGGATTTGGATAATTTAAAACGTTAGTTAACTGAATTTGGTTTTCCTCTACAACAATAAAACTTAATTCTTTAGTAGAAGAATTGTTGTAGATGTCCCAGACTTTTATTTTAAGATTGTGCTCACCAGAACTTAAATCATTAAGTTCAAAATTTATTTTTCCACTCTTATAAGTATTTAAATCTGCTTCATAATAATTATTTAAAATGATAGAGTTGGATAAATCATTATCAATAATTAATTCAATATCATGACCAATGCCATTTCCAACAGTATTTATTCCATTTTCATCAAAAATAGTTACAATTAAAAGCGGATTACTANTTGAGATTCCACCTGAGACAAAGTTTTCATCATTGAGATATAATTCCAGTTCTGGACCATTTTCATCTGCAACAGCNTTNGTATCTATACCACCTATAATTAAAGAATCATTATATCCGCTGGCATCTATAGATCCATTTTCAGCATAGAAGCTCATTCTAGAAAGTCCATAAATATAACTGATATCTTTAGGAACCTTAAATAAAAAATTAAACTCTCCATTAGAAACAGAAGACTTTCCCTTATAAATTATATTTTTCCACATGGTAAAAGGAAGAGTATCTGAACTTGGATTAGTACCTAAAGTATATAAAGAAGATTCTTTATCATAAAAAGTTAGAAACACCTTGCCATCAAAATTGGACAATTTACCTCCCATTCCGTCTTCTAAATGCCCATATACTTTTACTTCACTTAAAGCATTTACTGTATCTTTATTAAAAGAATCTATTTTTACTTCAAANTCTGGAATGGCAAATCTTATTGCTGGATCACCTAGTAATGCAAATTTTCTGTAGTTTCTGTCTGCGCTATACTGTGCAAATTTATTTTTAGTTCCTACATAAATATCTCCTAACCTTTGNGGCTTTTGATTCACGAAATCAAATACAGTATCATAAAAAAATCTATTTAAATATTCATTTGGCAATGCATATACCANCCTAGTAGTAGTGAAAAGTCCAATTCCTCCTCCGTCTTTATTAAGAAGCACGTATTCACCAGCAGAAACTCGATCATGATCGTCAAATCTTCCAAATTCACAAGTAGCAGTCATAAATACAGGCATGGATTTATTATTATCCCAGTTTTGGATTGTTGGAACTGTCAAAATCTGTTCATGCGCCCAACCGGTTTCACCACCGTGACCAATGTAATTTACTAGTAAAGCTCCATCTTGAACTTTTTGATTGATTGTCGCCTCTGCATCCGGAATTCTTTCTCCAACTGTAGTAGTCTGTTGGGCATAAGCGTCAGAATGAATTTTTATAATATTCGCTTCAGGCTTATTAAATTTTATTTTGTTGGACATTATTTCAATATCATTGAAATAAGCATTGTTATCTTCATCATCACTCACCATGACTACCTTATTTCTCCAGTCTCCATAAATGCTGTTTGAAATATTGTTCGAGCATGTAGCATCAGAAATATTATTTTGTTCAAATAGATAATTTCTAATTTTTTGTACCATTTCATTAGCCTCGACTAAATTGGTAATTACTAATCTTCCAACTCCAATGTTAAGAAAGTCAGTGTTTTGCATAGAAGCTCCATCGGAAAGAATGGCAAAATAATCATCTGTGGCATAGGTGTTTACNACACTAAGGGATTCTGAGGATTCAAAAATGGGAAGTTTGTTTTTGTTATGACCTAAAATGTTTCTATTGTCATAAGATCCATCGCCAAATAATAGACAGTACTTAGCAATAGTATTGGGATCTCCATTAGCTTTAATGTATAACATTCTTAAAAATTGCTTAATCGCACTAGCATCTGGAATNCCTCCAGAAAATTCATTATAAATCTCTTCATCNGTGACTACAATCACATCNAGTCCGTCCATTTGNTGAATGGATTTTAGTTCTTGAGCAGCAGATAAAAATTCATTAGGACTTACAATAATCATATCCACCTCATTGAANTTATGAAGNTTTTGGGTTAATACTTGCTTTTCAAACTTCGGATAAGGAAAGTTATTTCCACTGATTGCAATAAAATGTTTTAGAGTATCNAATAAAGTATTGAATGATGTTGTGTCTCCAGAACTCTGATACATAATATTTTTTACTTCGTTTAGATTGGAAATATCCCAGATCATATTTACTGAAGATGCATTTTTAACAATAATTTTAGAGTGACTGGTTGAACCAGCCAAACCAAACAAATGGAAATCAAATTCTTGATTATCGACTTGAATAGTTCTTGAGCAATTCACTTCAATATAATCTAAATAGCCTTTCGAGGATGGAGCACCATTATTTGAGTATTCTAATCTTAATTCAAAGGGGNCATTGGGGTTATTTAATACATCAAACTCGGCGATAGCAATTTTACCAACGTCTGAATAATATGAAGAACCTGATGAAGATATTGGGACTGAAAGATTAACATTAAAAATGGAAGGGTAAAAATAGGCCGTTGAATAATTAGATTTACTCATTAAGCTAATTTTAAAATGGGAAGAATCAACGCAATTNTTAAATGGAAAAGCATAATTGTAAACATTCGTTAAATCAAAAACATCACCAAACCACTGCGATCCGGACTTGAGTAAATTTATTTTNTCTTCATTTAGGTATTCAAAATCTTTAAATTGATCAATTATCTGACTAGAATTTTGAAAATTCTCGTCAAGAGTNTCTAATTGTTTAGTGTTCCTGTTAGGATTTATGTTTAAGTAACAATAAGCACTATCTGAATAAATATGTTTTGTATGATTAAAATTCTGACCGTCCCAGTTAATTCTATCGGGACCATTTAAGTAAAATAAAATATAATCTCCTTGAGAAAACCATCCATCTCCACCATCAGAAATAAATATGGACTGTTGTTCCAAATCGTCTGGTCTAGAATTGTCATTAACTAAACTTAAAAGTCCTTTATTGTTAGAAAACAGATGNATACTAGAAGAAGAAATAGCNCCATCAATTATAGCATTCGACAATAAATAATTGTAATCTAATTTGTATATACCCGAATTAGGATTACTGAACTTATACCAGTTAGAACCATCGCTTAAAACAGATTGCCCNACAAAACTAGATCTCTTTATTGGTGTTNCTTGGTTGTTTGATTGGGTTAAATTAATTTTAAAATCTGTAATAAGAAATAGTTGATTTTTAGAAAATCTTAAGCAATTTATTAGTAATAATTGATTTGATAAATTGCTATTTTGCTCTTGTTTTCTTAACTGAGCAATGTATATGGAATCAAAATTAATTCCTTTATAAGGTATTAGTTCTTCTTCTGACAACTTTCTTTCATTAAATTCAAAAGATGATATGGTATAATTTCCTGAGTTAATAGAAGTTTGATAAATAGGTTGCAAAGAAGTTTGGTCTACAAAACCTTTAANTGGACACTTTAGATTTTTTTTGGTGTTTTTAGTCCAACCAATATTACGGTAGCTAATCTTTTTTTGAATTACNAATTGAGACTGAGAAAGAAAAAAAAGAGGGCTAAAAGTTAAATAAANTAAAAAATTACAATATTTCACCTATAAATTTTGTTATTTATTAACTCAAAATTAGAAGTAATATTGTACAATTTTAGATTGATTACTATTATTTTGAGATACATTTATTAGAATTTTACTTTTTAAATTAAAATTATTTACCAAAAAAAAACATATTCAATAAGTATCTATTATTTAATAGTAATTCTTTTTATAATCTTATGTGGAAATAAAAAGTCACTAAGTCAAGATGCAGAATTTGTCCAATTTTATGCCAATCCACTTTACTTAAATCCTGCTTTTGCTGGCACTAATAATTGTCCTCGAATAAGTGCCAATCACAGAGTTCAGTGGTCTGGACTTCCTAATGTATATAATACTACCTCTNTTTCTTACGACCAAGATAACCGTAAATTACACGGCGGTTTAGGTTTGATTGTACTAAATGATCAATTATCTACCTCACTTAAAAACATTAGAGTTAGTGGCATTTACTCATATGAAATTATACTTTCCAAAAATTTTCATTTGAGAACTGGTTTTGAAGCAAGTTTNTGGCAAAATAAGCTGTTTTTTGACCAACTTACATTTATTGACAATATTGATCCAATTCGTGGATTTGTAAATCCCACATCTAATTTTGGATATAATGATTCTAAAAGTGGGTTGGACTTTAGCTCTGGTTTATTAGGGTACAGCAAAACATTGTTTTTTGGGGTTTCAGCTCATCATTTAACTCAGCCTAATCAAACAAACTTAAGTCTCGACGCTCTGTTATTGAGAAAATATACAGTCAATTTTGGATATCATTTAACTGTACTGAACCATAAATCTCAGATAGATCATGAGCCTCTAATTATCTCTCCTAATATTATATGGAAGCAACAAGGTGATAGTAAACAACTTAATTTGGGGCTATATTTAGAGAAAAGGGCTTATGTTGCTGGACTGTGGTACAGAAATAATCAAAATTATTCCGTAATATTAGGAGTTAAAGTTGGTCAAATAAATATTGGTTACAGTTATGGAATAAATTTTTCAAGATTACAGCTTGCCACCTCAGGAAATCATGAAATTTCCATTCAAATAAATTTGAACTGTGAAAATAAAAATAAACTTTACAATACATTAAGTTGTCCTTCTTTCTAAAAAAAAGCATAAATTTGTAACTTTAGCATTATTAATACGTTAATTGCGATACTATAAACTTATTGAAATGAAGAATATTTTAATTTATTTGACATCTACATTATTGCTAATCGGATTAATTTCTAGTTGTAGTACTGAATATGAAACCTCAAGTATAACTGGTTGGGATTATAACAACTCTAAGAATGGAGGTTTTCAAAAAGTCCCTTATGCTGAACAGGAAACTGGTCCTGGATTAATTTTGATTGAAGGTGGAAGTTTTACTATGGGAAGAGTAGAACAAGATGTTACTTATGAGAATCACAATGTTCCAAGAAGAGTAACCGTGTCATCCTTTTATTTAGACGAAACTGAAATTTCTAATTTTCATTGGTGTGAATATATGTATTGGGTTGGAAGAACCTACACCGAATATCCAATGGTATATAAAAAATCTTTACCTGATACTTTAAGCTGGAGAGAAAAACTAGGTTTTAATGAAAAATATGTTGAATACTATTTAAGACATCCTGCTTACAGAGATTATCCAGTAGTTGGTGTTTCTTGGATGCAAGCTAATGAGTTTTGCAGATGGAGAACTGATAGAGTTAACGAATTTATTTTAATAAGAGAAGGTATTTTATTAATGAATCCAAACCAACAAAANGAACCCTTTACTACTGATGCTTACATGGCTGGTCAATACGAACAAGGATTAAATCCACAAGGACAAATTGCNAATTTAGANCCTTCAAAAGGTGGATANGANCCAACTACCGGAAAATTAAAAGAAAAAGANCGTGCTACNAGAAATGTTAGAATGAGTGATGGNATTATCCTACCNCGTTACAGACTACCTACNGAAGCTGAATGGGAATTTGCCGCTTATGGACTNATTGGNAATACCATTGACGAGAGAGTGATAGAAAAAAGANTNTATCCTTGGGATGGTCACTGGGTAAGAAATCCCCAAGAAAACTTTCAGGGAGATATGCTAGCTAATTTTGTTAGAGGAAGAGGAGATTATATGGGCGTTTCTGGTCATTTAAATGATAATGCAGATATTACTGCTCCNGTATATTCTTACTGGCCTAACGATTATGGTTTATACAACATGGCTGGAAATGTTAGTGAATGGGNATTAGATGTTTACAGACCGCTAACATCGGAAGATGCAGATGAATTTCGTCCTTTTAGAGGAAATGTTTTTAAAACTAAAGTTTTAAACGCTTCGGGGGCAGTAGATGAAAAATACAATATTACTGTGTATGACATTGAAGGTATTGAACAATATATAACTGAATTTAAAGCTGAAAGNGAAGATAAAGTTGGTGTTGGAGAAAGAACTTATGGCTATGTAAAGAAAAGTAGATTGGATTCTGTTGAAAAAGAACTACTAATTATTATTGATCAGTATGTAAAGGAAGCTAAAGATTTACTGAAGAATAAGCAAGTAATTGAAGCATCTAATAAAATACAAGAAATTTTTGATCAAGTATTTGAAGATTTTGAGTTGCAAGTAGAACAAGATCCTAGTTTATCTGGGTACTCTATAGAAATTAGTCCAATGCTTAGAGCTGGAATGTCAGATTATATACTAAATACTCCTGGAAATGTGATGATGAGAGACGTTACTGCAGAAGAAAATATGAAAAGAAGTAATTATAGAATTGCAGATAATATAGATTATTTAGATGGTGATTTAAAATCATCTATTAAACACCCTGGTGATCCGGATTACAACTCTGCTAGAATTGATGAATTTAATTCTGGTAAATTTAATGAAGATTTTGTAATGTACCAAAGGGGAAAAGAAAGTGGTTATGGAAATAATCCTGCCGCTAAGCTTACCACTCTTATTTCAGACAAATCAAGAGTTTACAAAGGAGCTAGCTGGAAAGATAGAGCTTATTACTTAAATCCAGGAGCTAGAAGATATTTAGAAGAAAACCGATCTTCCTCCGCTATTGGTTTTAGATGTGCAATGGATAGAATAGGAAGTCCTAGCGGATTAGATGCNTGGCAATAANTTANTCCAANAAACAGAATTTTAAAAGAGGGATTNNAATCCCTCTTTTTTTTATTTATTAATCGTATTTCTTGCTATAATAATTCTTTGNATCTCTGAAGTTCCTTCATAAATTTGAGTGATTTTAGCATCTCTCATTAATCTTTCTACNTGGTATTCCTTAACATATCCATATCCGCCGTGNATTTGAACTGCTTCTANCGTTGTTTTCATAGCTACTTCGGAAGCGTGAAGTTTGGCCACTGCACCTGAAAGATTATAATCCATATTTTGATCTTTATGCCAAGCAGCTTTATAAACTAAATTTCTAGCATTTTCAATATCTACATACATATCTGCCAACTTAAATTGAATTGCCTGATGTTGATTTATGGGTTTCCCAAATGTTTCTCTCTCTTTAGAATAAGCTAAAGATAATTCGTAAGCTCCTGCAGCNATTCCTAAAGCTTGAGCTGCAATTCCAATTCTACCACCAGCTAAAGTTTTCATAGCAAACTTAAATCCAAAACCATCTTCCCCTATTCTATTTTCTTTAGGAACCTTAACATCGTTAAAAACCAANGTATGGGTGTCACTTCCTCGAATACCTAATTTATCTTCTTTTACACTTATTTCAAACCCCTCCATTCCTTTTTCTAATATAAATGCATTTATTCCTCTATGACCTTTTTCAATATCTGTTTGAGCAATTACTAAATAGGTAGATGCAGTACTCCCATTAGTAATCCAATTTTTTGTTCCATTTAAAAGATAATAATCTTCATTATCTATAGCAGTCGTTTTTTGAGAACTAGCATCTGAACCAGCTTCAGGTTCAGACAAACAAAAAGCCCCTATTTTTTCTCCTTTGGCTAAAGGAACTAAATATTTTTGTTTCTGGTATTGGTTACCAAAATTCTCTATTCCCCAACATACTAGACTATTATTTACAGACATTGCTACAGAAGTGGAGGCATCTATTTTAGAAATTTCTTCAATTGCAAGAACATAACTTAAGGTATCCATTCCACTTCCTCCATACTTTGGGTCTACCATCATTCCCATAAACCCTAAATCTCCTAATTGTTTTAATTGCTTTAAACCAACTTTTTGCTCTCTATCTCTTTCAATTACTCCAGGCTTACATTCTGATTCAGCAAAATTTTTAGCAGCTTCTTGTACTGCTAGGTGTTCTTCAGTTAAATTGAAATTCATATAATTAATTTAGCCCTAAAACTATAAAATAAATACTATATTGTAANTATTTGATTTACATTTAATTTATGAATGTTTACCATGCAATAGGAATAATGTCAGGCACCTCTTTGGATGGGTTAGACATTGTTTATTGTAAATTATTTTTAAAGAAAAGATGGCAATATGAAATCCTTAAATGCCGTACTATTTCATACACTAAAAAATGGAAGGAACAACTAATTAATGCGCACTTACTTAAAAGCCGTGATTTTGTGTTACTTGATCATGAATTTGGAAAATTTATTGGAAAAAAGATCAATGAATTTATTTTAGAAAATAACATTAANAAAACAGAAATAGATTTAATTAGTTCTCATGGCCACACAATATTTCATGAAACTCAAAATAGTTTTTCTTGTCAAATAGGAAATGGAAATCAAATTTGTGCAATTACTAATTTAAAAACTGTTACTGATTTTAGATCCCTTAATGTTGCATTTAATGGTCAAGGGGCACCCTTAGTTCCTATTGGAGATCAACTACTTTTTAATAACTACGATGCGTGTTTGAATTTAGGAGGAGTAGCTAATATTTCTTTAAATTATAAAAATCCAATTATCGCAGGAGATATTAATTTTGCTAATATGAGTTCTAATTACTTGGCTGAAAAAATGGGATTTCCATTTGATAAAAATGGACACCTAGCTAAAAAAGGGNAACTAAATAATGATTTGATATTGAAATTAAATGAATTATNCTTTTTTAATCAGCCATTTCCAAAATCCCTTTCTATCGAAGATTTTAAAAAGTGGTATTTACCTGTTTTAACTAAAAGTAATTGTTCTCTTTACGACCAGCTTTTCACAACGGGTTTTCATTTAGCGGAATCCATTAAAAAAATAANTGGNAGATAAAAGAAAATTACTTGTTACTGGCGGTGGGGTCNACAATCAGTTTTGGATTCAAAAATTAAAGGAATTCAATNTACAAGTTGTAATTCCAGAATCAACTCTCATTGAATATAAAGAAGCATTAATTTTTAGTTTACTTGGTGTCTTAAAAATTAGAGATGAAGTTAATTGTTTATCATCTGTTACCGGTGCAACAAGGGATCTAAAGTCAGGAATCATTTTTACACCATAATTTTAAGAAAAGAGTTTCGTGTATTTTAAAGAATACTTAATTTCTTTTTTACATTTGATTGATTATAAGTTAATTTGAAAAATTTACTCCAAAAATTTGAAAGTAAANTCCCTGAAATTATTTTTCAGTGGNAAGACTCTNNAACTGAAGCTAAAGGTTGGGTGGTTATCAATTCATTAAGAGGAGGAGCAGCTGGAGGAGGTACTAGAATGAGACTTGGGTTAGACCAACATGAAGTAATCTCACTAGCCAAAACAATGGAAGTGAANTTTACCGTTTCTGGACCCCCAATTGGTGGGGCCAAGTCTGGAATAAATTTCGATCCAAAAGATCCAAGAAAAAAAGGCGTTTTAAAAAGATGGTATAAAGCCGTAACTCCATTACTAAAACACTACTATGGAACTGGGGGTGACTTAAATGTTGATGAAATACAGGAGGTAATTCCAATTACTGAAGATTGTGGAGTCTGGCATCCTCAAGAAGGGGTTTTTAATGGCCATTTTCAACCTAGAGAATCTCAAAAAATTAATAGAATAGGGCAGTTAAGACTTGGTGTTTTGAAGGCTATTGAAATTGATAAATATTCTCCGGACGTANCTAGAAAGTTCGTGGTAGCTGATATGATTACAGGATATGGTGTAGCCGAATCTGTAAAGCATTTCTACAATATCTATGGAGGAGATTTAAAAGGCAAAAGAGTGGTAGTTCAAGGTTGGGGAAATGTAGGTGCCGCTGCAGCCTATTACATTTCACAAGAGGGAGCAAAAATTGTTGGAATAATTGACAAAGAAGGGGGATTGATTAATGAAACCGGTTTTACATTTGAAGAAATCAAAAAACTGTTTCTGGAAAAAAAAGACAATTCCTTAGTATCTAAAAAAATTCGACCTTTTGATGAAATTAATAGAAANATATGGGATTTAAAATGCGAAATATTTTTGCCCTGCGCTGCTTCAAGACTAATCAAGCAAAATCAAGTTGAAAAAATGATAAAATCTGGGATCGAAGTAATTGCTCCTGGTGCTAACGTCCCTTTTGCAGATAATGAAATATTTTTTGGGCCTATTTCAGAATTTACAGACCAAAATATAAGTCTGCTACCCGATTTTATTTCCAATTGTGGAATGGCTAGAGTTTTTGCCTATTTAATGAGTAATGACTTAGAAAAATTAGAAGATGAAAAAATCTTTCTAGATACTTCTAAAACTATTAAATTTGCTATTCAAAATATTTACGATAAAAATTCGATGAAAACTCAGATTTCAAAAACTGCCTTTGAAATTGCTTTAAAACAACTAATTTAATTTTACTGTATGGAGACAGCAATAGTTATAGTTTTTATTTTAGGATATCTTGCCATAACTTTAGAGCATTCGATCAAAATAGATAAATTAGTTCCTGCTCTTTTAATGATGTCCATTTCTTGGGCTTTAATNGCTTTTGGATTAGATAATTTCAACCATTGGTTTGACTCAAGTAAACATATTATGGTCGAAGGCTTTTCNAGTTTACCTCACCATAGTGAACATCATGGAATTTCTAAAATGAATTGGTTTGAAGATACTCTACTACATCATTTTGGTAAAACATGTGAAATTCTAATATTTTTAATAGGAGCAATGACTATTGTTGAAATTATAGATCATTTTAACGGTTTTTCTACTATTAAAAGATTTATTAAAACTAAAAAGAAGAGTATACTTCTTTGGATAATGTGCATATTAGCATTTATACTTTCTGCTATAATAGATAATTTAACCGCTACCATTGTTCTTATTACTATTTTAAGAAAACTTATTAAAGAAAATAAGGATAGGCTATGGTTTGCAGGTTTAATTATTATTGCTGCAAATGCAGGTGGAGCNTGGTCTCCAATTGGAGATGTAACAACTACTATGTTATGGATGGGTAAAAAAGTATCTACCCTAGAGCTAATAAAATTACTTATTTTACCTTCTCTAATATGTATGTTAGTTCCTACAATTATAGCCAGTTTTTTAACCCCATTTAAAGATAATTTTACTCCTCCAGAAGAAGATTTAAAAGAAAACAAACATGGATCTTCCATGTTGTATCTAGGGTTAACAGCGATAGTTTTTGTACCAGTATTTAAGACCATTACTCATTTACCACCCTATGTTGGAATGATGCTGTCATTAGCGATAGTAACTTTAGTTGGGGAAATTCTAAGTTCTAAGCAATTTAGGCTAGACCAACTTAATGAATTACCTCAAAACCAAAATACAGCACATTCTGCAAGTCCTATTTTTAAAGCCCTTTCAAAAATTGAAATGCCATCTATATTATTTTTTCTTGGTATTCTAATGACTGTAGCTGCATTAGAGTCTTTAGGTCTTGTATTTAATTTGGGATCGACTATTCAANAAGCAATAGATATTAACCTTTTTGTTCTTCTATTAGGAGCTGGTTCGGCTATAATAGATAATGTTCCTTTAGTTGCTGCAAGCATGGGTATGTTTGATTTAGATTTAGACAATCCGGTATGGCATTTTATAGCTTACTCTGCTGGAACCGGCGGAAGCATGCTTATTATAGGTTCAGCGGCAGGAGTTGTAGCAATGGGAATGGAAAAAATATCATTTTTTTGGTATTTTAAGAATATTAGTTGGCTTGCTGCATTAGGGTACTTAACGGGAGCCTGTTCATTTCTATTGTTTCAAAGCCTCTAACAGCTTTTAAAAAGCAGTATTTTCACAATAAAATTATTAAAAAATGAATTTGAATTTTTCAACATTATTATTCAATATACAAGAGAACNCTGCTAATCTTTTAGAAGACAANTCCACCATAATAGAAACTGAGCAAATATCTATGTGGCAATTAATATGGGGATATGATTCTATTAGCGGAGAATACAGTTTAACTAGTTTAATAGTTATGTCCCTATTATTTATCTTTTCTTTTACAGCTATTTATGTTTTTATGGAAAGATTTATGACTATTCAAAGAGCCCTGAAAGGNAAAAAGGATTTCATGCAAAAAATAAATGATTTTATTTTGTCTGGTGATTTAAACGGGGCAAAAGAACTTTGTAATTCTAGTAATAATCCAATAGCCAGAATGATTGAAAAGGGTTTGCAAAGAGTCGGTAAACCTATGAAAGATATTACCACTTCTATTGAAAATATAGGTAAATTAGAAATTAGTAAATTAGAAAGAAGACTTTCCATGTTNGCGACCATTTCTGGTGTAGCNCCTATGCTTGGATTTTTAGGNACNGTTTTAGGAATGGTTAAAGTATTTCAAAACATGTCTAAAGAAAAAACATTTGAAATAGCTAGTTTATCTGGTGGAATTATGGAAGCTATGATTACCACCGTAGGTGGTTTAATTGTTGGAATCATTGCCTACGTCGCTTATAATTACCTAGTAAGTAAGGTAGATAAAGTTATTCATAATATGGANGGTGCTTCTATAGAGTTTATAGATATTCTTGAGGCTCCGGGTAAGTAATTATGAATTTTCGATCTGAAAATAAAATCAAGATTGAAGGCGGCATGTCTTCTATGACAGATTTAGTATTCCTGCTTCTGATATTTTTTATTGTTATATCTACTATGATTACTGCCGGGGTAAATATAGATGTACCTAAAAAATCAGGGNCAGCTTCTGAAGCTAAAATATTAAGTATTAATATTAACGATAAAAACGAGTATTTCATTAATAATAAAAAANCTCCTATATCCAGTGAAAATATTAAAAAGGAAATACTTAATAATTTAGGNAGAGATAGTGTAATATCATTATATGGAAGTAATGAAAGTTCCTGGGANGCTTCTGTTTATGTAATTGACATAGCTAAGCAAAATGACATCAAAATTTCTTTAAANGGAACTAAGAAATGAANGGAAGTAATAAAATAAAAATTGAAGGCGGTATGTCTTCTATGACAGATTTGGTATTTCTACTTCTAATATTTTTTATTATCATTTCTACCATGGTTAATACTTCTCATGAAATTCAACTTCCNGAAGGTAGTGGTGACCCGTCTCTTACTTCACCAGTTAAAGTATATATAGATGCTAACAATAATTTTTTTCTAAATAGTAATCCTAAATCCATTTCTTCTAGTTCTATAGAAAACGAAATAAAAAAAGAAATTGGCAAAAATAAAGCTATTGAACTATTGGCCGATAAAGATGCTCATAGAGCTTCTGCTTATGAAGTGATAAGAATAGCTAAGCAGAATGCTTTAAAAGTGGTTATAAAAACAAAAGGAAGTAAATAATTGGAATTATTACAGAAAAAAGATAATAGNACTGGAATTATAATAAGTGNGGTAGTTCATATTTTTCTATTGCTATTTATTTTTTTTAGTAGAGGCTGNATGGAAATTCAAAATCCTCCTCAATTTACACTTGAAGAAGTAATTGTTATTGATTANAGTGATGCTGGGGGTGGAAATCCGGGTAGCTCTAGTCCTAAACCAATTGAAGNAGCAACAGCACCTTCATCTGAAAAAGAAATAACACAAGAAGAATCACCAGTAANTGCTCCAACTAATAATTCTAAAGTTCAAAATGAGAAATCTGCAGAAAAAAAAGAANTAGAAGCTAAGCCTGCACCTAAAAATGATTTTAGTAACTTATTTGGCAAAGGCAGTGGCGATAAAGAAAGTGGTGATGGAGAAGGTGAAGGAACGGGAATTGGAACAGGAAAAGGTCCTAATACTGGTGGTGGAATGGGTGACGGAAAAGGCAGATTGGTTTTAGGAACNCCAGAACTATNTAACCCNAAAAATTGGTTGGGTTTTGTGATGGTACAATTTNTCATAGACCCNGANGGAAATGTANTAGAAACCAAAGTATTATATCCGCATTCGAAAACAACGGTAACCTTATCTAACCAAGATCAAAAATATATTGAGAATGATTGTAAATTAAAATTTAAATTTACTCCTTCAGGTTCTGGCATTCNNAAGGAAAGACTGGTTAAAAGAATTCAATACATTGAAAAGTAAAAAGGACTACAATGATATTGTAGCTTTTCTATTTAATCAATATCCATCATTTCAAAACAAAGGANAAAAAGCTTATAAACCTNACTTAAGNAATATTCAACAACTATGTNAAATTATTGGAAACCCTGAAAAATCTATAAAAACTATTCATGTGGCTGGAACTAATGGAAAAGGTTCTGTATGTAATATGATCTATAATATTTATAAAAAAAATGGGTACAAAGTAGGTTTATTTACCTCTCCTCATTTAGAAGATTTTAGGGAACGAATTGTAATTAATGATAAATGGATTACAAAAGACTATCTGATTCAATTTTACACCCATTACCAAACGCTATTTTTAAAAATAAAACCGTCCTTTTTTGAATGGACTACTGCCCTAGCTTTTAGCTATTTTCAAAAAGCAAAGACAGACATAAATATAATAGAAACGGGTTTGGGAGGAAGATTAGATTCTACCAATATTATAAGACCTGAGTTAGCTGTAATTACTTCCATTGGTATGGATCATGAAAATATTCTTGGAAATAACCTACAAGAAATTGCCAAAGAAAAAGGAGGTATTATAAAAGAAAACACGCCTACATTATTAGGNCCTNAAATTGAAGAATTTGATATTTTTGAAAGTATTTGCAAAGAAAAAAAATCTCCCCTATACACTACTGAAAATATAGATTTGGAAAAATATAATGGCCTTGCAAAGTATCAGATAAAAAACTGGTAAACTGCTAAAAAAGCAGTAAATATTGTCACTAAAGATTTAATTATTAAAGACCAACCCAAAGAATATATTTCAATAAAAGGGAGATGGCAAGTTTTGGGAAATAAACCAAAAACAGTATTAGATATTGGGCACAATAAGCAGGGAATGAATGAAATTAAAAAACAATTATACCATGAGAAATTCCAACAACTGCATATTGTATTAGGATTTTCAAAAGATAAAAATATAAAAGAGATTTTACCCTTAATTCCTAAAGCTGATTATTTCTATTTAACAAAATCTAAAAATGAAAGATCTTTAGATCCTGATATTTTACATAATCTTTTAAAGAAAAAAAATAGTAGTGTTTATTTTGAATTTAAAGAAGCCTTTTTAAAAGCTAAAAATAGGGCTAATGAAAATGACTTACTTTTAATAACTGGAAGTGCTTTTTTAATTGGTGATATTTTGAAGGAATTTTATGAGATTAGTGATGGAAGAATAAAAAAATAAATATATTTACACTCCTATTATTTAGGGCGATTAGCTCAGTTGGTTCAGAGCACCTCGTTTACACCGAGGGGGTCGGGGGTTCGAATCCCTCATCGCCCACCAAAGCGGAATTCATCTCATTATGAGTTAAGATTCCGCTTTTTTATTCTCATAAAGCCCTGTTGTTCTCTTAGAATTTCTGATTACTAAGCCAATCTGGTTTTTTCTCCACATAAATTTCTGGAATGCCCATACCACCAGGATATTCAAACTCATACTTTACCCCATCAAAAATAAAACCTAAAATAAAATCTCCGTAGTCATAACCATAACCCATCCCGTCAGTCGATTCTATAATAAACCCCAACTCTAAATCATTTATGAAACATTTATTTCCATTATCTTCGGATGGCAGTTCAAAACTAACCTCCTTAGTATTAATATTAATTGTAGTTTCTCCTTGAAGATGTTCGGATGTAATTGAAGAAATTAACACATGGGTTTCAGAAACTTCATTGTCTCCTATTGCCATAATTCCATGTTCGTGTACAAATACAGTAGAGGCATCTGGATCATCAGCGTTTTCAAGGATTGAGCAATATTTTCCAGCCCAAATTTTTTGATTATCTATCATAATTGTTATAACAGCATTATCAATAGTTATTCCTGTTAAATGAGAGATATTATTTACATCCCAATATCCATCTAATTTTCAATTCTTAGTGCAATAGTCCTGCCAAGATAATCCTGAATATTTGTAGGCATCAAAATGTTCTTTTTTGATAGTGCCCTGAACAAACTCAGAACCAGTTCCTTCAATAAGAACTGTAAGTTTGTTTTTCAATTTAAATTGGTGAATTTACACCCCAGAAATCTGAAAGATTTCTTAAATTTCCTTTTTCATTATCGCATGAGAAAACATCAGGTAAATTGAGCAATCAACCCAGTCCATTGCTCCATCCAAATTAAATTTATCCATATTATTTTATTTATAAACCCAAGTAAGTAATTAAGAACAACTTTGACTAATCTAATTATATTTTTTTTGCTAAATCCACTTTTTTAATACTTTAAAATAAATTGAAAATATAAAATTCAAATCTTATCTTTGATTGGTTTTTAACATTAAAAATATTTAAATTTTATGCAAAAGTATTTCTAAATTTTTGGTGTTTTAAAAGCAACTCATTGTTTTTAGTTAATGGGCAATTAGCTCAGTTGGTTTAGAGCGCTTGCTTGACAGGCAAGAGGTCACTGGTTCGAATCCAGTATTGCCCACCTCTGTAAAATAGGGTCTTAAAAGCTGAGACCCTTTTTTCATGCTCAACAAATACTCAACATGAGCACTAAATTTTGACCTATTTTTTGTCTTTAGAGTGTTTCACTAAATTAATCAAATAGTTTTCGTATTCTTTAACCCATTGCGCACATAAGGACATATATTCTTCCTCTGTATATAAATGCTTATTTTCTTGGATAGCCTGTCCAAATTGGTGAACATTCATTCCTTTTTTTAATACATCGTCAGATTTACTCATCTTTATGTCTTTCCATTTTCATATGAGTTTCAACATCTTTGTCAAGAAATAAAGGGAGGTTTCCACCATGAAACTCCCAGAGCGCAGCTTTCTCCCAGTCCTCCACTTCCTTTTCTTCCTCACCTGGAGCTGTTAATCTTATCATTTTTTGAT
>NZID01000059.1 GCA_002691605.1 Crocinitomicaceae bacterium | reverse complement strand
ATAAAAGCTTCAATCCACGAAAGCTATCAGTTACTTATTAAGGCAGGTCTCCTGACTTGTTGAAATCTTATTAGCCTTCCCGATATAGACAGTGGCATTTTTAATAAGATTATTTTCAACTTACAGTTGCGGGACAGTTAATGAATTTCACATTATTCCCTTTTAATTTTGCATATTGCAAAAACCAAATTAAGTGATAGTAAAAAAATGAACTCCTACAAAGTTAATATTAATTGAATACATATAGTGAATTAATGAATTAAACATCTTAGTATTTAAAAATTTAATAATTATTTTTACTGAATGATTTTCAAGAAATTTTCTTTTTTTAAAATTCTAGTTCTTATTTTATTCTTACACGGTAAATTAATAATTGCTCAATCTTCTTGGTCCACTTTAATAGATTCAGTTTCGACTTTATCATCTCCTAGAGCTGTAGATTTGAACAACGATGGAATTAAAGATTTGGTTTTAGGAGCTGGAACAGATTCTACATTTAGTAATTATGGAGTGGTAGCCATGGATGGTAGTTCTGGTCAATTACTATGGAATTTACCAACACCAGATGAGATCTTTACAAGTGCTGTTTTTAATGATATAAATAATGACAATGTAGCGGATGTTTTTATTGGAGGAAGAAATGCTCAATTATATGCTATTGATGGATCAAATGGGACTATTTTATGGGAATTTTTCCCACAAAATATAGGATTAAATCCTGCTGATTCTGGTTTATATAATTTTTATTCATCGCAAATTTGTGACGATTATGATGGAGACAATGTAAATGATATTTTAGTAACCAATGGTGGAGACCATAAAGCTGCTCCTTTTGATCCTAGACCACCTGGTCAATTGATGTTAATTAGTGGAGCTAATGGAAACTTAATTTCTAAAGCAGTTTCTCCAGATAGTGCTGAAATTTATTCATCACCAGTCATTTTGGATAGGTTAGGTGGTCAAACCCCTAGTATTATTTTTGGTACTGGAGGAGAGCAACACAGTGGTGGAATGTATGTCTCCAACTTTTCAGATTTAATCAGTGGAGATATAACAAATTCAATCTTACTTACCAGTCATCCTTCTAAAGGGTTTATAGCACCAGCATCCATCGCGGACGTTTCAGATGATAGCTTTTTAGATATTATAGTTCAATCTTTTTCTGGAGAAATATCAGCGTTTGATGGGATCACTTACCAACCATTATGGACGAATACTTTTTCAGGTTGCGAATCTAGTGCCGCTCCGACTATTGGAAATTTCACAGGAGGTGACTTAATTCCTGATGTTTTCACCGTTATTTTCCGAGGTACAACCCCTACTTATTTTGATTATTATCAGGTAATGATTAATGGTTTAACTGGTGAGATAACATGGATAGATAGTATCGGAAGTATGCATTTTTCTTCCTCTTCAGCATTTGATGCTAATGGAGATGGTAGAGACGAAGTTTTATTCAGTGTAAATTATATTTCAAGTTATTTTTCTCATCAACTAAAATTAATTGATTTTCAAAATGATTCTGTAACGGATGTTACTCCACTTTCTGCAGGAGTAAATTTAGGTTGCTCCCCATTAATTGACGATATAGATTCTGATGGTCTTATTGATTTTATATACACCTATAAGTACGACAGTTTAAATCCCAGTGCATGGAATGGTTTTTATTTTAATAAATTAAGTACTAATTATTCATTTCCATTTAGAGGAATTGCTTGGGGAGCCTACATGGGTACCAATTTTTCAGGCCATTATAACCGATTACTAAATATATGTCCCAACTCCAATTTCGTTTCTAGTTGGAGCGTCAATCATCCTTCTTGCAATAATTTTAATGATGGCTCTGTTTACCCATCAAGTATTAATACAACTCCAAATACTTATTTATGGTCAGACGGTTCAGTAGGAGATACCTTACAAAATGCAAGTTCTGGAATTCATACACTTTTTATTACAGACACTAATAATTGTGTAGAATATCATCAATTTCAACTTAATGATCCATATTATATTTCCTTTGGTAATGTTAATCATAATAATTGTGTTGGTGATTCAATTGGTACGGCAACTGTTTCTAGCTCTGGTTGCGTATGCCAATTTAGTACATGTACCTATAATTGGGATAATGGCTCATTAATAAAGCATGCAACTAATTTACCAGCTGGTATGCATCGTGTATTAATTACTCATCCTGATGGATGTATGGTTGAAGATTCAGTATTCATAAGTGATGGACTTCCAGTAATTAACAATTATGATGTGGTAGATAATAGCTGTTATAATTTAAATGATGCATCAATTAAGCTTTATCCTAACGATAGTTTATCAACAATTTATAATTGGTCTAATAATGCAAGTACTGATTTTATTTCANAATTAAGTCCAGGTTCTTACTCGGTACAGGTAAGTAATAATTTTTGTTTTGATACTCTATATTTTAATATTGACTCACCGGATACAGTAAGGATGACATCTCAATTCAACGATGTAATGTGTTACGGAGATTCTAATGGACTAATACAACTAAATTCATTATCTGGTATTTCACCATTTAATTTTGTCCTTGATGGCTACATTTACAGTGATTCAATATTTGACAATCTATCGGTAGGCACTTATCAAGTTTATATAAAGGATTCGTCTAACTGTAACTCTGATACTTTATCTATTTCTATTAATCAACCAGATTCTTTATCTTTTGATTATANTNTNANNCCAGAAACNGATTCNGGATTTTTTGATGGAACTGCTANATTGAATGTAATTGGTGGAACCAGACCTTATTCATTTTTCTGGAACCATTTACCNAATATTAATGACTCGATTGTTGTTTATTTACCGAATGGTTATTATTCATTTACTGTTAATGATTCTAATGGATGCTCACTATCTGATTCTGTATATGTAGGAATGCTTTCTGGTATTGATGAAAAAAATCNAAGTTTAATTAATATTTTTCCTGTTCCATCAATGGNTAAGATATTTATAACTAATAGCAGTAATTTTATTTCAAGTGGTCAATTATTTGATATTTCAGGTAAATTAATTAGAGATAATATTTTAATTTATCCAAATGACAAATATGAATTATTTCTTNCAAAGGGACATTATTTTGTTAAGATTCATCAGGGAGATACTTCAATTGTTAAAAAGGTTGTAATTATTGAATAATTTCCTTTTAATAGCTGTCTTTTTAATAACTGTTTTAAATATCAGTTGTAANACAAATAATAAGGAAAGTATTCCAAGNGCTATGGTTGTNTCAGCCCATCCTTTAGCTAGCGAAGTAGGATTAAGTATNCTTAAAAAGGGGGGGAATGCAGCTGATGCATCCGTAGCAGTTCAATTTGCATTAGCTGTAGTATATCCATCTGCTGGAAATATAGGTGGAGGTGGTTTTTTAGTTTACAGAAAAAATAATGGATTTTCTTCAAGTTTAGATTTTAGAGAAAAAGCACCCTCAAAAGCTTATAGAAATATGTTTTTAGATTCTAATAATAAAGTTATTGAAAATTCAAGTTTATATTCTCCTNTAGCTGTTGGAGTACCTGGAACTGTTGATGGAATGGTTCAAATTCATGCTAAANACGGTAAACTACCTTGGAAGGAACTTATTCAACCTTCTATAGACTTAGCTGAAAATGGCTTCCCTTTAACTCTAAAAGAGGCCAATAAATTAAATTGGTTTAATAAAATAAAGCATAAGAACTCCTACAACCCTTATTTTGGAAATAAGTATAAGAAAGGTGATTCTATTTTTCTTTATGATCTAGCCAATACTTTAAAGTCGATAAGAGATAATAAAAGAGATGGTTTTTACNAAGGAAAAGTCGCAAAAAGTTTTATTAAAGAAATGAACCGTCAAAATGGTTTAATTAATCAAAATGACTTGGATAATTATAAGAGTGTATGGAGAGAACCTATTACAGGAAAATACAAAGATTACAATATAATAAGTATGGGCCCCCCTTCAAGTGGAGGAGTTTTGTTATTGCAAATGATGAAAATGGCAGAATATAGTTCATTGGGAAATTTAAAATTTCACTCTAAAGAATCTGTTCATTTAATGGCAGAAATAGAAAAGCGATCATTTGCAGATAGAGCAAAACATCTAGGTGATCCAGATTTCTATTCCATTCCAGTTGACTATTTNCTAGANACCAATTATCTAAAAAACAGAGCAAAAAAAATTAACTTAAACCNNGCAGTTCCGTCATTAGAAATTCATGCTGGTAAATGGAGTTTGAATGAAAGTGAAGAAACTACTCATTTTTCAATTGTAGACCAATATGGAAATGCTTCATCTGTTACTACCACTTTAAATGGATCTTTTGGAAGTGGAATAATTGTTGAAAAATGTGGGTTTTTATTAAATAACGAAATGGATGATTTCAGTATTCAACCAGGCTATCCTAATTTATATGGNTTAATNGGAGGTGAGGCTAATGCTATAGAACCCGGTAAAAGGATGCTAAGTTCTATGACGCCTACCATATTAGAAAAAAATGGTCAACTCTTTATGGTAGTAGGAACACCAGGGGGTTCAACGATTATTACTGCTGTATTTCAAACAATTTTAAATGTTATTGAATTTGAAATGTCTATAGAAGAATCCGTAAATGCANGTAGATTTCATCATCAATGGTATCCAGATGAAATAAAACTTGAAAAAGTTATTTCCAAAGATTCATCTTTAATAAGNGACTTAAAATTCTTAAACCATCGCTTGAACTTTGTCAATTCCATGAATAGAGTTGATGCGATTTTAATTAAAAATAATCGGCTTTTTGGAGGTGCAGATAATAGAGGAGATGATTATGTTTCTTTTTTTTAAAAACTTTTTGTGAACATTTAATATTTCAAATAGTTTTTTATTAATATTTGCCCNCTTGAAAATGAAGGTTTATATTTTGGGTTCAGGTATTGGAGGCATGAGTTGTGCCGCTATTCTAGCAAATAATGGATTTGAGGTTACAATTCTAGAACAAAACAGCTATTTTGGTGGTAAAGCACATAGAATAAGTGAACAAGGATTTGAGTTTGATACTGGTCCATGCTTATTAACTTACCCAGAATGGTTTGACGAACTGTTTAATACTTGTGGCAAAAATCTAAAAGATTATCTTAATTACAAAAGATTAGACCCTATCACAAGGTACTTTTTAGANAATAAAGAGGTTGATGTTGCATCNGACATTAACCAAACAGCCATAAATTTTGAAAATAAGTTAGGATTAAAAAAAACATTTTTTCTTAATTATATTAAAAGATGGGTAAGTATTTATAATATTTCAGAAAAAATATTTTTACTAAACGAACTCAAGTTTAATTTCTTTTTTTTGAAAAATGCTGTGGAATGGATTTTTAAAGCTGGGGTAGTTAATATTTTCACTTCTATGTCCTATTATAATAAAGTTTTAAGAAATAAATCAGTAGAAAAAATCATGAATAGATTTGC
This sequence comes from Crocinitomicaceae bacterium, assembly GCA_002691605.1. GTDB lineage: Bacteria > Bacteroidota > Bacteroidia > Flavobacteriales_D > Parvicellaceae > MED-G20. Next base: position 29,952 of record NZID01000059.1, on the reverse strand, counting down.
TACCTACACTGGTTCATCTCCGTATCAAACTCCAGCATTTATGAACCAGCTAGCTGTGGTAGAAATGGTTAACGGCGGATATTACCCTACAGGTGGTATTCATAGTATTTCTAAAGCATTATATAAATTATGTAATGATGTAGGAGTAAAATTCCAATTCAACCATAAAATTGATAATATTGAATACGAAAATGAAATATTTAAAATTTATTCAAATAATGAGGTTTTCAATTCTAAATATCTTGTATCTAATATAGATTATTATAAAACTCAACTTATTTTAAATAGAAAATTTAATAAAAGATCATTGAAACTCTCCACTTCAGCCATTGTTTTTTATTGGGGAGTGAAAGTAAAATCTCCTAATTTAGAATTACATAATATTATTTTTTCAGAAGATTATAAAAATGAATTCTCTCAAATTTTTGATTACAATATAATTCCTACTGACCCCACTATTTATATTAATATAACCTCAAAATTTGATAAAAATCATGCTCCTATTAATTGTGAAAATTGGTTTGTTATGATAAATACTCCTGCCAATTTAAATGTTGTTTCTGACGAAAATATTAAGAAAACTAAAGATTTTATAATTTCTAAAATCAATGATAAAGTGGGTATTAATTTAAACAATTCAATTCTATACGAAAAAATATTGACCCCTAAATCCTTAGAAAATAAAACAGGTTCTTATAATGGTTCGCTTTATGGTGACAATCAAAATTCGTTGCTATCCATAATAAAGAGAAAAAAAAATAGAGATTATAAATTGAAAAAATTGTATTATGTTGGTGGTACAGTTCATCCAGGTGGAGGTATGCCCTTGGCACTAAGATCTGGATTGAGCGTGGCGAAAAACATTATTAATGAAACTTGAACGTTTTACTATTCTTGACAGCTCTTTTACAGCCATTATTTACATTGCAGGAATTATTGGAATTAGATTCCTTCCTGATTTTTTCCTCAAAACTTCCTTTATTTCTATTCTTATTCCATTGTCATTATATCTTTACAGGATAAAACCTAAGGGTAAAGATATCCTCTTGATTTTATTGGTTTATTCAATTAGTTTTATTGCCGAGTGGATTGGGGTAAGTTTAGGCTGGTTATTTGGTAGTTATAAATATGGAGATTCTCTAGGCATAAAATTAGATGGAGTTCCATTAATAATAGGTGCTAACTGGATATTACTTTCTTTAATTTCTAGAGAAGTAATAAGTAGATTACTAAAAAATAAAATACTAATAATTATTTTATCTTCTATTTTAATGGTTTTAATAGATTTTCTAATTGAGCCTATTTCTGATAACTTAGATTTTTGGATTTGGGAAAATAACATCATTCCTTATTCTAATTATTTGGATTGGTTTTTAATAGCTCTTTTAAATCAGACCTTATTTTCCTTTCTTGGATATAAAAAAGACATGTTTCACTGGTCCTTAATTTATATTTTTATTCTTGTCTTATTTTTTCTTACTTTTTATATTTAATGAGTTATAGTTATTGGGAAAATAAACATTGGATACAAAATAATGATTTTATAATTGTTGGGAGTGGAATTGTAGGATTAACATGTGCAATTTCTTTAAAAGAAAAGTTTCCAAAGTCTAAAATTTTGATTTTAGAAAAAGGAATTTTACCAGAAGGAGCAAGTACCAAAAATGCTGGATTTGCTTGTTTTGGAAGTGTATCTGAACTAATTAATGATTTAAAAAATCATTCGAATGAAGAGGTTTTTAAATTAGTTTCAGACAGATATAATGGTTTACTGACTTTAAGGAATCTTATAGGTGATAAAGATCTTGATTATCAAAATAATTCTGGGTATGAAATATTTCTTAGGAAGCAGTCCTTTGAAAAAAGTTATCAAAAATTAAACTTTTTAAATGAATTATTACATCCGTTATTTAAAGACGATGTGTTTAAAGCGACTGAAAATAAATTCAACTTTAAAAATTGTATTTCTAAATACATAGTAAATCAATTTGAAGGACAATTAGATCCAGGTAGAATGATTTCTAAACTTTTAAATATTGCTCATCAAAGGAAGATTAAAATTTTGAACCAAACTTTAGTCAAAGATTATTCAGAAAACCAATCAAATATCCAAATTCATACTAATTATGGAGATTTTACGTCAACTAAGTTAATTTTTGCTACAAATGGATTTTCCAAAAATATAATTAATACAAATGTTATTCCTGCCAGAGGGCAAGTTTTGATAACTAAGCCTATTAAAAATTTAAATATTAAGGGTGTATTTCATTTAGATAATGGCTATTATTATTTTAGAAATGTAGATGATAGAATTTTAATTGGAGGAGGCAGAAATTTAGATTTTAAAACTGAATCAACAAATGAGTTTGGTGAAACTGAATTAATACAATCCAGTCTCAAGAAACTATTAAATAATGTTATAATTCCTGATAAAGAATTTGAAATAGATTATTCTTGGAGCGGAATTATGGGAGTAGGTGAAAAGAAGAAACCAATTGTAAAACAGCTATCTAATCATGTTTACTGCGGGGTGAGATTGGGAGGCATGGGTGTGGCTGTAGGAGCTAGTGTCGGTCGAGATTTAGCAACCTTAGTAGATCAATAATTTAACTACTTTTCAATACTGTATAGCTTAAAATACGATCAAATAATTCTAAAGGATCATTATAATAAACTTTAATAACGTATTCATTATTGGTTTCAAAATGAGCCCCTTCAATTTTTCTTACGCTAATTGTTTCTAAATTTTTTGTGACGTATAAATAATTGTAAAAACCTTGCTTTAATAGTATTTTTTGATAGTATTGATTTTTTAATGAATCATATTTCATTAGAAAGTTAGTGTCTAATTCCCAATTGGATAGTTGCCCAAATATAAAGATACTATCCTGAGTCTGTTTTCTCATGTTTAAATGGAAATGAACCCAACCATATTCTGACTGATATTCTGCATCATCATGGTCATATGTTCTAATAAAAAATTTTCCGTTCATATCTTTATATTGTGAATATTGTTTGTAAGATCTCTTTTGTTCATTTCTTAAATTAATTTGATAACAGGAGTCTTCAAAGAAGATTTTTTCAATAAATTGACCTCCATTTCGATAAGAGCTAATATCAAAAAATCTAAACTCATTTCCTCCGTTAAAGGTTTGATTTTCATTTTGAAGAAAAATTAATTTATTTTCTTTAATAAAATGAGGACCGGATAACCATTGTTGATTAAAGAATTGATGATTTTGTTGAATATTGATAAAAATATTGGCAAATGGATCTATGAATGAATTTGAGTTGTAGGAACATTCTACTTGATAGGACTGAAGATATTTACTCTGTTCTACATTACTAGATTCATCTACAATAAAATCTACATTTGATATTTGTTCACTAACAAAGAATTTTATGTGAGCTAATGGATATTTTAGTTCACCTTCCCTGAATATTTTGATAATATAATTACCAGATATTAAAAACTCTGTGTTTTCGTTAGGAAGATTAAAACTATAGTGAACATACTGCTGTATTGGTCCATAAGAAATTTGTTGATTTTCGATATAATCAGTATCAAACCCATCGATAGCATCCATACTATTAATATTACTTTTAGTCCAACTTTTGGTACAATGTATTAGTTGGTACTGTAATGATTCAGTATTTGGATTCAATATATCAAATTGTATTGTTATTGGGCTTTTACTATGAAGATTATAACAAGGTTCTCCAAGAATTAAACTAGAAGTATTAAAAGTCAAGCTTTTAAAGTTTTTGTCAAATACTTTTTGAGAATATTTTATAGCTTTTTTTTCTATTTTTATTTGTTCATTAGCTTCTTTAAAGTAATCATAATTGGATGTGTTTTTTTTATTTTGAATTATACATTGTGTAAGTAACATACTAAGTACTACAAAACTAAATTTAAACTCTGTAAATTGATTCTTATTTATAATCATTCTAAATTACATATTGTTTAGTAATATTATTCATCACTAAATGGTAAAACAATACAAATTTATAAATTTGTTTACCATTGAAATTTATTTTCATCATTTATGAAATTAACAGTAAGAAAAGGCTTAGATATAAATATCAAAGGCAAGTCTGAAAAGGTAGTCGCTGATTTACCATCCCCTAAAGAAATTGCCCTTAAACCTGTTGATTTTCCCAATTTAGTTCCCAAACTTTTAGTTAAAGAAGGAGATTTGGTAAAATGTGGAAGCCCTGTATTTTGCGATAAGTATAATGATAAGATCAATTTCTCATCCCCCGTCAGTGGAAAAATAAACAAAATTATAAGAGGGGAAAAAAGAAGAATTCTGGCGGTTACTATTACTTCTGACGACAAATTTACTCAACTTAATAAAATTACTAAGGATTATTCTACTCTTGATAGAGAGGAACTTAAAAATGATTTGCTTAAAATGGGTCTATGGCCTTATTTAAGAATGAGACCAATAGATATTGTTGCATTACCATCAGATAATCCTAAATCCATATTTATTTCTGCTTTTGATTCTAATCCACTTTCTCCAGATTACGACTTTATAATGAATAATAAGTCTGCTGAATTTAATGCTGGTATTGAAATTTTAAAATTATTAACTGATGGTAAAGTTCATTTACAAACTAGAGTTGAAACAGATGATGTTTTTATAAATGCTAAAAATGTTCAAAGAAACATTGTTAAAGGTCCTCATCCTGCTGGTAATGTGGGTACCCAAATTCATGAAATAGATCCTATAAATAAAGGTGATGTTGTTTGGTATGTTAATCCTCAAGATATTTTGGTACTTGGTAGATATTCTCTCACTGGAGTTTACGATGCTTCTAAAACCATATCATTATGTGGAGAAGGATCTTCTGAAAAAAAATATTTTAATACGATTTCTGGAAGTAATATAAATGCTATTTTAAATATATCGTCCATAGATAAAAATAGTAGAATCCTTTCAGGAAATCCACTTACTGGAGATAAAGTTGATAAAGATGGCTTCTTGGGTTTTTACCATCATCAAGTTACTGTTTTACCAGAAGGAAATAAACATAAATTTTTCCTGACAGAGGGTTGGCTAAGTTTAGGTTTTAATAAGTTTTCTGCTTCTAAATCCTATCCTACATGGTTAATGCCTAAATCAAAATCGTATTATTTTGATACCAATTTAAATGGTGAAGAAAGAGCATTTGTTGTTTCTGGACAGTACGAAAAAGTTTTTCCATTTGATATTTATCCTGTTCAGTTAATCAAATCAATTGTAACAAATGATATTGAAAAAATGGAAAATTTAGGAATTTATGAAGTTGCCCCAGAAGATTTTGCTCTATGTGAATTTGTTTGTACCTCAAAAATCAATGTGCAAAATATTGTAAGGGAGGGATTGGATTTAGTTTATAAAGAATGTATGTAATTTAAAATAGATTAATTTGGAATTTTTAAGAAAAATATTTGATAACGCCCACCAAAAGCTCAACTCTAGTGAAAAGACTAAAAAGTTTTTTCCATTAATTGATGCCTTTGATACTTTAATGTTTACTCCTAATCATGTTACTAAAAAGGGAGCACATATTAGAGATGCAATTGATCTCAAAAGAACCATGATGTTGGTTATTATTGCTTTAGTACCGTGTTTATTATTTGGTATTTACAACACCGGATACCAACACTACAGGGTTTTAAATCAATTAGCTGATGTTTCCTTCTTGGATATTTTTCTTCAAGGAGCTTTTGTTGTTCTACCATTGGTCGTTGTATCATATGGCGCTGGACTTTTAGTAGAATTTATATTTGCAATCAGAAATGGTCATACCGTTCAAGAAGGTTTTTTAGTGTCCGGAATGCTCATACCATTATGCATGCCGGCAGACGTTCCACTATGGATGGTTGCTGTTGCTACAATATTTGCTGTGGTGATAGGTAAGGAAGTTTTTGGAGGTACCGGTATGAATATTTTAAATGTGGCTCTTACAGCTAGAGCATTTTTGTTTTTCGCACATCCCACCAAAATGTCTGGAAATGAAGTTTGGGTAACAGGATTTTCAGACTTAAAAGGAGAGAAATATGCTTCTTTGGTCAGTAGTTCTAATCCTGAAGGAATTGTTGATGGCAGTTCAGGCGCTACTGCTTTAGGTGATTTAGCTTCTTTTATGCAAGATTCTCCAGTTTTAGATAATACTCAAGCATTTCAAGCTAAGTATTCTTTTATGGATTCTTTTTTAGGTTTTATTCCAGGATCTGTTGGTGAAACCTCTGCTCTAATGTGTTTGATAGGTGCAAGTATTTTATTATGTACAGGAATTGCTAGTTGGAGAGTAATTGGTTCATTTTTTATAGGAGGTTTTGTAATGGCAACTATTCTTAATCTTATTGGAGGAAATGGGTATTTTGAATTGCCAGCCATTCATCAGTTAATGCTTGGAGGATTTATGTTTGGTATGGTTTTCATGGCTACAGATCCTGTTACTGCAGCACATACTAACACTGGTAAATTTATTTATGGTTTTTTAGGAGGATTTCTTGGAATATTAATAAGGATGGTTAATCCAGCTTATCCAGAAGGAATTATGTTAGCTATTTTGATTGCTAATGTGTTTGCACCATTAATTGATCATATGGTAATTCAAAGTAATATTAAAAGAAGATTAAAAAGATTAAAAACTGCATAATATGGGTATTAATAAAGACAGTAATACATATACCATTAGTTTTGCCATAATCCTTGTAATTATTGTTGGTGGCATGCTAGCTGCAATTGCAAATGGCTTAAAACCTATTCAAGACGAAAATCTTGTCAATGAAAAAAAACAAAATATTTTGAATTGTTTACCAGGAAATAAATCTATAACAAGAGATGAAGCTGGATCTGTATTTGCAAATTTTGTAAAACAGAGACTGATTTTAAATTATAATGGAGATATCAAAGAAAATACCCTTTTAGATAATTCTACAGAGTTAAATAATAAAGATTCAAGTGATGCTTTTAGTATTGATTTATTAAAAGAATACAAAACCATCAAAGATGAAAAATCCAGAAATTATCCATTGTTTATATGTGATGTAGAAGGTAAAACTTATTATGTTGCACCTGTTATGGGCAAAGGACTTTGGGCAGCAGTTTGGGGATTTATTGCTCTAGATGAAACCGGAAATTCCATTTCAGGTACTGTTTTTGATCATAAATCCGAGACACCTGGTTTGGGTGCTGAAATCTCCCAAGATTTTTTTGAAGATCAATTTATTGGAAAACTTATTTCCAATGAAGATACTTACCAGTCAATTGAAGTTAATAAGCCAGGTAATCCTCTAAATGAATACCAAGTAGATGGGATAAGTGGTGGTACTTTTACTAGTGTTGGAGTAGAAGAAATGATGAGTAGAACTCTAGTAGTTTATCATAAGTACATTAAAAATTTAAATAAATCATAATCTGCAAAATATGTCAGAACAAGCAGTAGTAGTTGAAGAAAAAAAAAAGGTAGTTAAGGAAAGAGAGCCACTATTTTCTAAAAAAAATAAAAAGTTAATTTCTGATCCACTTGACGAAAACAATCCTATTACTATACAAGTATTAGGAATTTGCTCGGCACTAGCTGTAACTGTTCAGATGAAAGCAGCAGTAGTGATGTCAGTAGCAGTTTTATTCGTTCTTATTTTAGCTAATGTTTCTATTTCTTTAATCAGAAACTTGATTCCTAATAGAATTAGAATTATTGTTCAGTTAGTAGTGGTAGCAGCTTTAGTAATTGTCGTAGATCAAGTACTTAAGGCTTACCTTTTTGATGTTTCTAAGGAATTATCAGTTTTTGTTGGTTTAATAATTACTAATTGTATTATAATGGGAAGACTAGAAGCTTTTGCATTAGGAAATAAACCTTGGCCATCAGCTTTAGATGCTATTGGAAATTCGCTAGGTTACGGAATGGTTTTAGTAATTGTGTCCTTTTTTAAAGAACTATTTGGTTCTGGAAAATTATTTGGATTTGAAATTTTTGGAAATGCTACAGAACAAACTGGATTATATGCTATCGGATATATGGATAATGGTTTAATGTTACTTCCCCCTTCTTCATTAATCTTAGTTGCAGTATATATTTGGATTCAAAAACTAAGGAACCCTAGCTTAATAGAAACTCATTAAAATTAGATATGGATTTAGTAAATATTTTTATTAGAAGTGCCTTTGTAGATAATATGATTTTTGCCTTCTTTTTTGGAATGTGCTCTTATTTGGCGGTTTCTAAAACAGTAAAAACAGCCTTTGGTCTAGGAATGGCAGTTATTTTTGTCTTAGTGGTAACTATTCCAATTAATTACTTAATTGAAAATTATGTTCTCAAAGAAGGAGCTTTAGGTTGGCTAGGGAAGGAATTTTCATCTGTTAATTTAAGTTATCTTACATTTATTATGTTTATCGCGGTTATTGCCTCTACAGTTCAGTTAGTTGAAATGATCGTAGAAAAAATATCTCCTGCACTTTACGGAGCCCTTGGAATTTTTTTACCACTCATAGCTGTTAATTGTGCCATTTTAGGTGGCGCTTTATTTATGCAAGAAAAACAATTTGGTACAATAGGTCAAGCAACCGTCTATGGATTAGGATCGGGTGTGGGATGGTTTATAGCTGTTGTACTTATAGCAGCAATAAGAGAAAGAATAAGATATGCAAATATACCAGGACCTTTAAGAGGNGTTGGAATGGCATTTTTAATTACAGGTTTAATGGGCNTAGCTTTTCTAGGTTTTATGGGTTTTGAAATATAATTTGAAAAAGGTTTATAAATGGAAATAATTACACCAATCATATTTTTGTTAGCTATCGTTTTAACACTAACTGCGATCTTATTATTAGCTAAAACATTTTTAGTTTCTTCTGGTAAGGTTAAAATCACTATCAATGGAGATAAAACTATTGAAGTCGACGGCGGTTCCACCTTGTTAACTACCTTAGGCAACGAAGGTATATTCTTACCCTCTGCATGTGGTGGNGGNGGAACTTGTGTTCAATGTACATGCCAAGTAATGTCTGGNGGTGGTAGTATTCTTCCNACAGAAGAACCTCATTTTTCTAGAAAACAAATNGCTGATAATTTTAGATTAGGCTGTCAAGTTAAAGTAAAAGAAGATATGGAGATTGAAGTTGAAGANGAGANTATGGGAATTAAAGAATGGGAAGCTACNGTAGTTTCTAACTACAACGTTGCAACTTACATAAAAGAATTTATAGTAAAAATTCCNNAGGACATGGATTATAAAGCTGGTGGATATATTCAAATTAAAATACCAAAGGGAGAAACAAAATTTTCTGATATGGATATTAAAGCACATCCAACTGACCACCCAGGAGAACCAGATAAATTTGAAAAAGACTGGAGCGAAGGAAAATTTGCGTTAAGAAACCTNACTATGAAAAATGACGAAGAAGTGGTAAGAGCTTACTCTATGGCTTCCTATCCGGCTGAAGGAAGAAATATTATGCTCAATGTTCGTGTAGCAGCCCCACCATGGGATAGAGGAAAAGATTCTTGGGCAGATGTAAATCCTGGAGTTGCATCCTCTTATATATTTAATCAAAAACCTGGCGATAAAGTTATTATTTCAGGACCTTACGGGGAGTTTTTCATCAATGATTCTGAAGCTGAAATGTTGTATATTGGTGGTGGCGCTGGAATGGCTCCAATGCGGTCTCACTTGTATGAACTATTCAAAACTATAAAAACCGGCAGAAAAGTTTCTTATTGGTATGGTGGAAGATCTAGAGCTGAACTTTTCTATATTCACTACTTTAGAGATTTAGAAAAAGAATTTCCCAATTTTAAATTCTACATGGTTTTATCAGATGCCCTTCCAGAAGATAATTGGGTGAATAAAAAAGATATAAANGACCCTAATGGAGATGGTTTTACAGGATTTGTCCACAATGCGGTTATAGATCAGTANCTTTCCAANCATGAAGCTCCTGAAGACATAGAATATTACTTTTGTGGTCCCCCATTGATGAACCAAGCAGTTTTAAAAATGTGTGACGACTGGGGAGTTCCACCAGAACAAGTAAGGTTTGATGATTTTGGCGGNTAATTTNTACAAATTATCCGTATTAATTTCAGTTANATTCCTTTTTTCATGTAGTAATAATAAAGAAGAAAATAANCATTTTAAGTTAGTCAAAGGCTTTGCACAGGGAACTACCTATTCTATAAAATATAAAGATGTTTTTGATAGGGACTTTTCCTATTCTTTTGACTCTATATTAAAAGTAATTGACCAGCAATTGTCTACTTATGATTCTACTAGTTTCATAAGTAAGGTCAATAATTTATCGGACACATGTATTAGTCTAAAAGGAAATGATTTATTTCACTTTTGCTTTAATTATTCAAAGAAAATGGCTTCTTTAACAAATGGATTTTTTAATCCTGCAGTTTATCCTTTGGTTAATTATTGGGGCTTTTACAATGATACTATTCCAATAATTGATTCGATNTTCATAAAAGACTCTATATTAATTTATGTCGATTTAGATTTAAATTTTAAGATTACAAAAAGAAATAGTGAAGATTTTTTATGTAAAAAAAATAAGAAATCAAAATTAGATTTTAATGCTGTTGCTCAGGGCTATAGTGTTGATTTGATAGCTGATTTTTTAAATAATAACNGAGTNATACATTATTTAATAGAGATTGGAGGGGANCTCGCAGCTAAAGGGTCAAATATGAACGGTGAACCTTGGAAAATTGGGATTGAAAAACCGGTTGACAATTCTTACGCTGCTGAGCACACTTTTCAGAATATAATTGAATTGAATAACAAATCACTTGCTACGTCTGGAAACTATAGAAAATTTAAAATTATTAATGGCCAAAAAGTAGCTCATTCTATAAATCCAAAAACAGGTTANCCAGCCATAAATAATTTGCTTAGNGTNACTGTAATTTCCGATAATGCGGCNCAAGCTGATGCTTTAGCTACTGCCTTTATGGTNATGGGTAAAGAAGAAACAATTTCTTATATAAAAACTCATTCTAAAGANAGTATTCTTTGCTACATGGTATATGACTCTTTAAATGAGTNTAAAGAATGGAGTAATTTTTAAGATTCTTTTTCAATTGGCTTTGAAAGAAGTTTGTCAACACCTACCCAGATTAATATAATTGGCCAATAAATACGAATTANTTCTATAATAGAAACTTTAATAAAGTTTAAATTATTGAGCAAAAAAATTAANCCAATTATAATAAATAAAATTCCAATAGTTTTACCTTTTTTCATCAACGAGTTGGGTTATTTTATGCCATACTTTCTTCTACAGGCTTTTTACATTTTTCATCTGGTTTTGCCCCGCAAAAACTACAAGATTCACCTTCTTTATTAAGTAAAGGGTTATTGGAGGCACAGGTTCCTGAAAATTCTCCGTTTTTTTTAACAATCAGCTTTATAGCAATACCTGCAAAACATAATCCCAAAAGTACAATTGAAAGAAGAATTGTTTTCATTTTTGTAAAATTAGTGATTTATTTCTTTTAAGTTGTCAGATATTTCCTAATTTGAAACTAAAGTATAAAAAATATTCATGAAAAATATTTCTTCATTTGAAAGACTTTTAACCATCATGGATGAGTTGAGAGAAAAGTGTCCCTGGGATCAAAAACAAACTATGGAATCTCTTAGTCATTTAACTATTGAAGAAACCTATGAACTAATAGATGCTATTTTAATAAAAGACATGACCGAAATTAAAGGCGAATTAGGCGATTTGCTACTTCATATTGTTTTCTATTCAAAAATAGCCTCAGAATCGAATCATTTTAATATAAATGATGTTATTCAATCTGTAAGTGAAAAGTTAATTGAAAGACATCCTCACATTTATGGTAATGAGATAGCAACTACTGAAGAACAAGTAAAAAGAAATTGGGAAAAAATTAAGTTGAAAAAGGGTAGAAAATCCGTGTTAGAGGGAGTTCCAAAATCTCTTCCGGCAATGGTTAAAGCTACTCGAATACAAGAAAAGGCTAGGGGAGTTGGTTTTGATTGGGAAAATGCAAGCCAAGTCTTGGAAAAAGTAAAAGAAGAGTTTGCAGAACTTGATCATGAAGTTAATCAAGAAAATAATTCTACCAAGATTGAAAAAGAATTTGGTGATGTTTTGTTCTCACTTATCAATTATGCTCGATTTATTGGAGTTGATCCAGAATCTGCATTAGAAAGAACCAATAAAAAGTTTATTTCTAGATTTTCTTTTTTAGAAAATGAGATAAAAGAAAAAGGACTTAATTTTGAAAGTATGAATTTACAAGAAATGGATGAAATTTGGAATAAATCCAAAAAAATGCATCCTTAATTTTTTTTTTAAATTTATATTAAATTGTTTTTACAATAATCTTAGTNATTATGAAATTTATTATAGTCAATTGTACTTTCATTTTTTTATATTTTAATTTTTACAGTCAATGTAACGGAAGATATGANACAGANATTTTTCCAAGTGTTTCAGTAAATACTATATATTATTCAGATACTTTTTTCGATTACAGACATCAAATGGATGTTTATACACCAATTGGAGACACGGTTACCAACAGACCCGTAATTATTTATTTACATGGAGGTGCATTTATGACAGGAGATAAATCAGCTGCTGATTGTATTGATTTTTGTACTTCTTTTGCAAAAAAAGGGTACGTTGCTATTTCTGCTAATTATAGATTGGCAACCAACCCATTTTTTTTCACATTCTTTCAAGATGTTCAGTATAGAACTTTATTGCAAGCGGTTGCTGATATTAAGGCAGCTATTAGATATGTAAGAAAAGACTATNCCAACGGAAATCTTTTAGGTATAGATCCTGATGTTATTTTTGTGGGTGGCTATTCAGCAGGAGCAGTTTTGTCTATCCATTTGGCATATGTTGATAATATTTCAGATTTACCGACTTCTCCAGTAGATGTTCAAGCTTTAGTTTCAGATATTGGAGGAACACTTGAAGGTGATTCTGGTAATGATGGTTACTCTTCCNATGTGAGTGCTATCGTTAGCTTTACAGGAGGAATAAATAATTTATCATTTATTGATCCCACTGACGAACCCATAGTTTTAGTACACGGAACTAATGATAATATTGTTAATTATAATTGTGGACCAGGACTTGGTTTTGGTTCAGTAATGAACTTATGTGGAATGAACGAAATGAAGCCTGTATTAGAAAATAATGGTATTCTAAATGATACTATGGTATTTGAAAATGTTGATCATTATTGGCCTCTAAATGGTAACGCTGATACTTTATTTATTAATGCAGTTGAATTTACAACAAACTTTCTTTTTCCATTGTTACCTTGTAATAATTCTACTGTAAATATTAAAGAATTAGATGATTTTGTTGATCAATATCCCAACCCAGCTAAATATTTTGTCTCTTATAAATCTTCCAAAATCATNAAAGAAATTGTTATTTATAATAAACTTGGACAAGTTAATAGTAGATTTAATGTAAATGATAAAGAATATGAGGTTTCATTATCAAAATTTAGAAAAGGAATTTATTATGTTTTAATAAAGTTGGATAATTCGTCTACTGTTACCAAAAAACTTTTAGTTTTTTAGTTTANATTTAATTAGTTTANCAAAATAAATTAAGTTATTAAAACTAGAAAGTATAAANTGAAATCTTTACTNTTCANTATTTCGATTTTATTCAATTCCATGATTTTTTCGCAGTCATGGATTACAGGTGTTTCTAGTTCGCCATTACCAGCCAATGATTGTGANAATATTACTATTACTGTAAATGGAAATTTANCCTCNAGTAATTGTAATTACACATCCGTTTACGCTATTTCAGGAACTATTATTACCATTGATATTGATATTTCTTGNGGAGGTATAGGACTTCCAGTAATTACGCCATATACAGAAGTAGTAAATTTAGGGTCTATACCATCAAATAACTATTCTTTAGTTGTAAACCAATATTCTTTTGGATCCCTGCAAGAAACTAATACTAGTTCATTAAATATTGGCACATGTTGTAACTCTGTAGCTTCTGTTAATCTGCTTGATTCTTCTAATTGTATTGGTGATGCTACTTCTTTTATTGATTTAGGAACTATTGCAGATAGTTTGGTATGGACAGATAATGGAAATATATTTTATCCATCACCTTCTGCATTGGGTTGGATTTACATATTTAGTACATCGGGTACTCACAATATAACCTTAACCGCAATAGATAGTAATGGATGTTTAGATACTAATAACTTCATTGTTAATGTAAATAATCTTCCTGAAATATCAATGACTTCTATTCCTGCAACCTGTGCAACATGTGCCGATGGTCAAGCTCTAGTAACTGTTTTTTCTGGACCATTTCCTCACCAGTTTGTATGGAATGCTGGAGGAGTTTCTAACCCTTTAGTAGGTCTTAATCCAGGTATATATTCCGTTACTTTTACAGATGGTAATACTTGTTCCACAATAGATTCTGTTATTGTTGGTAATTCAGTAAATGTTAATCAAATTGAAAAGAATGATTTTTTATTGTATCCAAATCCAACCAATGGATTTATTAACTTAGAATATAATAAAGAAGAATTTAAAAATAAAAATTTAACTATTTATGATTTTAGAGGAAACTTAGTGAAAAATATGATTTTGAATCAAAATAATCATCCAATTTTTACAACTTTTTTAAATTTAAGAAAGGGGTTTTATATTGTTCAAATTAATGAGGATACCAAAAAGTTAATTATCAAATAATTCCATTTTCACTATTATAAATAGAACTTGTTAAAAAATGAGTTTGGATTTAAAGTAACTTCTAGTTATCAAAATTATTTCTTATTTTTTGTAAATTCATAAATTCATATTTGTATAATGATAAAGAAATTTGGACTTTTTTTTCTCTTAATTTGCTTTGGTTATTCTGTAAGATGTTCTCACTTAATGGGGGGAGAAATTATAGTTCAGAATGATCAAGTTGGTAATCATGAAATTCTTTTAACACTTTACCGAGACGTTACAGGGATAATGCTTCCAAATACCCAGACTTTAAATGTTTTTGATTCTGGTGGTAATTTAGTTTCTACAATTATCTCTAATTTAGATAGTACTGCTCACCATCCTATCTTTGGAATTCCTAACGGATCCTTATTAACTAATAACTTTTACAGTACAGAAATTTATTTTTATTCTGCTTTTTTTCCATGTTTTATACCTGGGAATTATACTGTTACTTGGAATAATTGTTGCAGAAATCCCTCAATTCTTAATATGCTTAATGCAGGTTCAGTTTCTATGTATTTAGACTGTAATTTTACAGTAGACTTATCTACTTCCACGTCTTCTCCTTATTTTCTTTCTCCTCCAATAGTATGCGTTCCTGTTAATACCCCATGGCAATACAATCCATTACCATTTGATTCTGAAGGAGACTCTCTAAATTGGTCATTAGGTATTCCTTATGAATATGCTCCAGGAAATTTTCCAATTGGCTATCCAATTACAGGTTATTCAATCCCTCCATCTCTTGCAGGTGGTGGTTTGTCTATTAATGCTTATACTGGAGAAATATCTTGGACAGCATCTGCAATAGGTAATTACGTCTATACAGTAATTTGTGAAGAATATAGAAATGGAATAAAGCTTGGCGAAATACGAAGAGATATGCAATTTATAGTTATTCCAAATGGAACTTTACCAACGCTTTCCAATTTAGGTAATTTTTCAACCAACCAAAATGGCATTCCTTATGTTGAATCTATGGCAAATAATTCTCTTGAAATAGATTTATATATTTTAGATAGTAGTTCTTTTTTTGTTTCTTTTGATGGTATTGGAGAACTATTTGATGATAGCTTGAATCCTATGATTTATACAATTAGTGCAACTAATAATCCTTATGAAAAAAAGATTACTTTAAATTGGACCCCAACTACTAGTAATATTAGAACAACTCCCTATGTAATTACCACTCGATTCTTTAATGGTACTTTTTCTATGGATTATACTTTTTTGGTTTATGTTAATGAAAATACTACCACAATTAAGGAAATTAATCACGATATTTTAAATGTTTTTCCAAACCCTAATACTGGTTTTTTTACTAAAAGAATCGTACTAGAACATTCCCAATTGGTTAATTTTTTAATTTCTGATATTAATGGTAAAGCTAAAATTGAGAAAAATATTTTTCTTTATGAAGGATTGAACGAGGTCTCTTTTGAAATAAGTTTGCCGTCTGGAATCTATTTTCTAACTACTAATAAAAGTATAGAAGGGAGATTTATAGAAAAGATTTTTATAAAGTAGAAGTGATTTTTTTAAATTTCACTAATAAAGATAATCCTCTGTAGAGCATCCAAATAGATAAAGCAATCCATATACTTATCAAATTAGGTAGTAATAGATCAAGTAAATAAATAGATGGAATAAAAAATAAAAATGTTCCAATAATTAAAGTATTTCTTAAGTCTACTGCCTTACCTAAACCTTTGAAGATTCCATCGAAGGTAAAGGCTATTGCGTTGAATGGTTGAGCTAGTATTACCATCCAAAAAAAGCTTTGAAAAAACTCTATTACTATTTTGTTAGAATTGAAAAATTGCCCAATAAATGGATACAATAGAATGTAAATTGTCATTAAAATAATTGCAATTCTGATATTTATTTTTAATAAATTAAACCCTAATATTTTTAATTTAAGATTATTCTTTTGACCAATATACTTTCCTGCTAAAGCATTACCAGCATTGGAGTATCCATCTATAAAAAAAGCACTAAAAATCCAGATATTATATCCAATTGTATAAGCTGCCAAAGAATTATTTCCGTAACTATTAGCAAATCTATTGGAAATGATAAATACCAAGTTTAAAACCATAGTTCTAATAAACATATTTATAAAAATGAATAACATTTCTTTAAAAAATGGACTTACTTTTAATTTTATCTGAAAATTGAAAGGTGTTTTTTGGAGATATATAAAGATGCAAGATAAAGTCATAATAATTTGTGAAATTACCGAAGCGTAAGCTGCTCCTTTAACTCCCATAGGCATTATAATTTCGTCTACACCAAGAACTAGTAAATAATCTAGCAGTATATTACTAAATCCTCCAATTAAGCTAATATACATTGCCCAATAGGTATTTTGTAGTCCTCGAAATATCCCAAAAAATAATGCTATAATTAATCCAAGTGGAATTCCATAAGACCGAATAATAAAATATTGATTTGAATATTCATAAGTTAGAGGGTCTGTTTTGCCAAAAAATAAAAAGACAATTTCTTGATAATAGAATCCTAATACTAAGCTTAAGATCAGACCAGTTGCAATAGTTAAAAGCAATGCTTGAGGTATTAATGAATTGATCCTTCTTAGCTGGTGTGATCCAACATGTCTACTTATGATGGCAGATAATGAAGTTCTCATTTGAGCAAACCCCCATATTAGAGTAGCTATTAAACCAGCAGCTAAACCAACTCCTCCTTGAGCAATAGTTGAATTATTTTCTAATTGTCCAATTATTGCAGTGTCTACTAAACCGATAAGTGGTTCTGTAATATTGTAAAGTATGGCTGGTATTGCTAAAGAACGAATTTCTTTTTTATCCAGCATTTATAGGAAATCTACTAATTTATGTACACTTTCTAGTCTTATTCCCTTATCTGTTTTTTTAAGTTTACAACATTCATTTATGGAATCGTGTTGTAAGAATAAAACAAAATCATTGTCATAGGCAAGTTCTAGAAAATAAGATTTTTCAGTAAGGGTCTGTAATGGTCTCGTGTCGTAACCCATAACATAGGGAAGTGGAATATGTCCTATACTAGGAAGTAAATCAGCCATAAATACTATTTTTTGACCTTTATAATTAATTATAGGAATCATTTGGCTTTCAGTATGACCGTCAGCAAAAAACACATCAATCTTGGGAAGCAAAGTAGAGGTAATTAAGTCGTCTCTTTTAACAAATTTTAATTGACCACTTTCTTTTATCGGTAAAATATTATTTTGTAAAAAAGAAGCTTTTTCTCTGTAATTTGGGCAATTTGCCCATTCCCAGTGCTTGGTATTGCTCCAAAAAGTAGCATTTTTAAAAACAGGTTCTAAAACTTTTCTGTCGTTGTTTTTCCACTTTACAGCTCCACCACAGTGGTCAAAGTGTAAATGAGTAAGTAGAACATCCGTAACATCATCAGNTGAATATCCTGCATTTTTTAATGAATTTTCAAGATTATCATTTCCGTGTAAGTGATAATGGCTNAAGAATTGCTCATTTTGCTTATTTCCAATCCCAGTATCTATTAAAATTAGANGATNACCTTCCTCAATTAATAGACTTCTCATNGCCCAAGTACAAAGGTTNTTTTGATCAGCTGGATTAGTTCTGCTCCATAATTTCTTAGGTACAACTCCAAACATTGCTCCGCCATCTAATTTAAAANACCCNGTTTCGATAACAGACATTTTCATATAGTAGAATTTATAATTTTTTCATTTAGTTGAATACATTCTATTGCTTCTTTTACATCGTGAACTCTTAAAATTTTTGTCCCTTTTGAAAGTGCGTACATATTTAAAGCGGTGGTTGAGTTTAAAGAGTTTNTTTTATTGATTTTNAAGTATTTAGTAATCATTGANTTTCTNCTTATACCTACCATTATTGGTACATTTAGTAGTCTAAAAATTTCCAGATTTCCTAGTATTTTATAATTATGATTTACTGTTTTTCCAAATCCAAAACCGGGGTCAATTACAATATCATTAATATTCAAATCTCTNAGAGTTTTAATTTTTTCTATAAAAAAGTCTAGAATTTCTTTAATTAACTGATTGTAACTTGGTTTATTTTGCATATTACTTGGTTGTCCTTTCATATGCATTAGTATATATGGAACTTTATATTTTTTTATGGTGTCTAACATTAAGGAATCCATATTCCATCCAGATACGTCATTAATCATTCCAGCCCCTACATCNATTGCTAAGGAAGCAACTTTTCCTCTAAAAGTATCAATAGAAATATTACATTTTGGAAACCTCCTTAATATGCTTTCTATATAAGGAATAGTTCTTTTGATTTCTTCATCTTGAGAAATTTCCATTCCATTTGGTCTGGTAGAATATCCTCCAACATCAATTATTGTTGCCCCATTCTCAAGATCACTTTCAACTTTTATCAACGCTTTATCAATAGAATTATAATTACCACCATCATAAAATGAATCAGGTGTAGTATTTAATATACTCATAACTATTGGAGTGTCTAAGTTTANTAGATTTCCATTNAAATTNATAGAATAATTATCAAGTAAATCCNTATCTTTCACCTGTTAANNATTTTANTCAGTTTATGTTGAATACTTCTAAGCAATATGATAGTATAATTTCCAAATGTACTGAGATTTTTAAAAATAAAACACTTGATTATGGTACTGCCTGNAGAATTTTAAGATCTAGTTCTCTAACAGATCAAATTTTCATCAAAGCTAATAGAATAAGAACTATTCAAGAAACAGGTTCNTCTAAGGTGAATGAAGGTGTTGAATCGGAATTTATTGGGATTATTAATTATTGTATAATGGCCCTTATACAGTTAGACATGAAAGAAGATGATAGGATGGAAATTCCATCTGATGAAGTTATAACTCTTTACAATAGTAAAATAATATTATCGAAAACTTTGATGGAACAAAAAAATCACGATTACGGAGAGGCCTGGAGAGACATGAGNGTATCCTCTCTTACAGATTTGATTTTAATGAAAGTTTTAAGAGTTAAACAAATTGAAGATAACATGGGTAAAACTTTAATTTCAGAAGGTATTGACGCTAATTATTTTGATATGATTA
Organism: Crocinitomicaceae bacterium; assembly: GCA_002691605.1. GTDB lineage: Bacteria > Bacteroidota > Bacteroidia > Flavobacteriales_D > Parvicellaceae > MED-G20. Next base: position 10,112 of record NZID01000059.1, on the reverse strand, counting down.
ACTACAGTGTTTTTGCAATGATCCATTTAACATAAATTTTATAATGAAATACAGAACAATAGCAATTTGGTTTTTAAGACTAGTAATTTCTTTACTTTTTCTTGTTTCTGCATATGCCAAAATTTATCACGAACCCTCTGCCTATTTTTCTATAACTACATTTGAAGCAAAACAATTAGTTCCACTTGGTATTTCANCTGAANTATCAGCTTTTTTATCTAGAGTTTTAATTGCANTAGAGTTTTCCATAGGAGTTTTAATTTTACTTCCTTTTCAATTAAAAAGAATTGTTGTTCCTATGACCATCTCAATTCTTCTAGCTTTTTGTTTGCATTTAGGAATTCAGATATATTTAACTGGTAATTCTGGAAATTGTGGNTGTTTTGGGTCGCTATTACCTATGACACCATTTGAGGCAATACTTAAAAATATATTTGCAGTTGGTCTTTTACTGGTTCTNAATAAGCTATTGGAAAAAAATAAATTTTCTCGTTTAGAAGTAGTTTATGGTTTTTCAATNTATATATTTTTTGTACTATTAATTTTTCTGTACATACCTATAAAAGTTACTAAAGGTTTAACCTATGAATTAAATCAAAATAATAATCAAAGTTCTGTAATTTCCTCAGGTCCAATTCAAAAACAATCAGAGTTTGGCAAATTACTACCTATGGCAGATAAAGGAAGACTTTTACTTTGCTTTTTTGCGCCAGGGTGTGATCATTGTAAAGCAACTATTAGATCTATTGATTCTTTATCGAAAATCACAGATGATTTTCCAAATGTCGAGATTGTATTTATGGAAGAAGAAGTCGAAAAAATTCCAGATTTTTTTAATTATGCAGGGAGTGAGTATAATTATATTATTTTAGATATTGCTTCATTTTACGATGTACTTACTTGGGAAAGGGATACTCCAGGAGTTTTTTACATATGGAATGGGAATATTATAAAGGAATTTAACGGAATAAACGAAATGGAATTTGACCCTAGTGAACTATTGGAATCAATTAATGCTAGTAAAAAATAGAAACATGAGAAAAAAAATTGTTGTTGGAAATTGGAAAATGAATTTAAATAGTGAAAAGGCTTATAAATTATTAGAAAATCTAGAATCTATTTCGTTCCCCAATGATGTGGAGGTCATTATTGCACCCCCTTCCATATACCTTGACTCTTTTTCCAAGGCCAAAAAACTATTTATTTCTTCTCAAGATGTTTCTTCTAATGATAATGGTGCTTATACAGGTGAATTTTCCGCTGAAATGCTTTCCTCTTTAAATTTAAAATATTCCATCATTGGCCATTCAGAAAGAAGGCAATATCACGGAGAAGGGGAAGATTTAATATGCAAAAAAGCTCGTCAGCTTCTTAAATATAATATTTCTCCTATTTATTGCTGTGGAGAGTCTTTAGAGAATAGAAAAAGTAAAAACCATTTTCAAGTGGTTAAATCGCAACTAAGTAGGTTACTAAATGAATTTAGAGGTTCTGATTTTCAGAATTTAATAATTGCCTATGAACCTGTTTGGGCTATTGGAACAGGATTAACTGCCCAACCATCTGATGCACAAAATATGCACCTTTTCATAAGACAATTAATTGACGATAAATTTGGTTTAGAAATAGCACAAAGTGTCCCAATTTTATATGGTGGAAGTTGTAAACCTAGTAATTCAAAGGAATTGTTTTCAATGAATGATATCGATGGGGGATTAATTGGTGGAGCATCCTTAGATGCTGATTCATTTTCTACAATTATTAATTCTTTTTAATTTGGATTACTTAGAGTTTCGGTTTTTTTACAAAGAAAGAAACCTTTTAATAGACATTTTTATTCAAGAATTAGCAGCAATTGAATTTGAAGCATTTGAAGAGGAAAAAGAGTTCTTGAAAGCATTTGTTGCAAAAAACAATTTTTCTGAAACCAAGTTTCAATTATTAACATTAAAATATAAACATTTATACAATTCTTATAAAGAAATCAGTCACCCATTTCAAAATTGGAATAAAAAATGGGAAAGCAATTTTGAAATTATTAATATTAACCAATTTTGTTCTGTAAGAGCATCATTTCACCTCCCAACCAATAAAAAATACGATATTATTATTAATCCTAAAATGTCATTTGGTACTGGTCATCATGAAACTACCAGGTTAATGGCCAAAGAGTTATTTAATTATGAATTAAGTAATAAATCCATATTAGACTTTGGTTCAGGAACTGCAATTCTTTCAATTATTTCTGAAAAGTTAGGCGCTATTAATATTGATGCTATTGAAATAGATGAACAAGTAAATAAAAATGCTTTAGAAAACATTAAAATAAATAAAGCCTCTCAAATTAATGTAATTACTGGAACAGGAAAGGATATTCCAAATAAAAAATATGATTTTATTTTAGTCAATATTAATAGAAACACTATAATCAAAGAATTTAACTATTTTTTAAATAGTATTAGAAGTGATAGCGTTCTGATTTTATCAGGTTTTCTATATTCTGATGTTAATTACATTTCTAAATTCCTTAAGAAACATAATTTAAAAATTATAAATTCAAAGATGGAAAATAATTGGGCTCTTTTAATTGTTAAATTTTTCTAATAATGAGGAATGTTTTTTTACTTTTTTTATTTATTTTAATTGGACTCTACAACCCCATTTTATCTCAAAATAAATTCACTCCTGATGGTGAAAAGTTTTTAAAAGAAGTTCAATCTTTTATTGGCGAATATGATAAGACAAAAGCTAGAAAATATGTGAAATCTTTTGAGCCTTTATGGTTTGGAGAATTTTTTGATGCGAATAATAAAGCCCATGTTTATGCAACTTTGAACACCATGAGGTCCAAGCAATTAAGATTAGTTCCTCACTTCTTATCGTATTTCAATGCTATTTTATATTATTCTCAAAACGAGATGAGTAAAGAAAAATTTGAGAATTGGCAAAATGTCCTTGATATTCTCTTGAAAAAAGCAAATAGTAGAAGAATTGAGCAATTTTTAAAAGTCTCGGAAAATCTTTTTTTAGATGGTACAATTTATCTTACATCAAGATCTCAAAAGGCTGCTACTAGGTGGGAAGTGGCCAGAAAAGATAATTTTCAAATTAAGTACTTAAAAAAAGTACCAGTTTTTACTTTTCAGGATGTAGATTTGAAATGTTTTTCCAAAGGAGATAGTTCAGTGATTTACAATACTTATGGAGATTTTTTTCCACTTACTTCGATTTGGCTAGGATCCAAAGGAAAGATTGATTGGCAAAGAGCCAATATGGATAAAAATATTTTTTATGCAAATTTCAAGGATTACAAATTAGCTTTAAAAAACTCATCTTATTATATTGATTCTGTATCATTTTTTAGCAGTTATTTTGATCAGCCAATTATGGGAAAATTGACTGAAAAAGTTCTCTCTGCAATTTCTGATAAAAAAAGAGTTTCGTACCCAACTTTTGAATCTTATGACAAAAGGCTGAATATTGAGAATGTAAATAATAATAAAAACATTGAATTTAACGGTGGTTTCACTATAAGAGGAAGAAATTTATATGGATCTGGATCTGTTGATAATTTGTCTATTTTAAAGTTGAGTTATAATAACAAAGAAATTTTAACTGCTGAATCAATTAGATTTATTATTAATGAAGATGGAATTTCATCTGATAATGCAAAAATTAGGTTTAATGTTGGAGAAGATTCTATTATTCACCCATCTGCAAATTTAAAATTTTCTGAAAATAGCAAAAATTTGGTTATTTCTAGAGGAAATGAAGGTATATCGGCTGCTCCATTTTATAACAGTTACCATCAATTAGATATGTATTCTCAATCATTGGAATGGAAATTAGGTGACCCTCTTATCAATTTTAAAGCACTTGAGGGTTCTCAAGAAACAAGAGCTCAATTTGCATCACTCAATTTTTTTGATGTTAAAACATATGATCAGTTAAATACTCCTTATGGTAATGTGTTAGTGGATATTAAAAATTATGTAAAGAAAATCAATAAAAAATCATTTAGTGCCATTGAATTAGCTTCTTACTTAAGAAAGAGTATCAATGATTTTCAGTTTGTATTATTCAATCTTACCGAACTAGGTTTTTTGGTCTATGATGCTGATAGAGCTATAGTTTCTTGCAATGAAAAACTATTTAATTATATAGAAAATAGATCTGGAAAAAAAGATTATGATGTTTTAATAATCAATTCAGATTTCGATGTAAATGCTAGATTGAGTTTGTCAAGTTTAGATCTTAAAATATTTGGAATAGATAGGGTGGTACTGAGTCTTCAACATAAGGTTTGGATTAAACCTCAATCTAATGCAATTATAATAAAGAAGAATAGAGATTTAAATTTTGATGGTTTAATAACTGCTGGAAAAACACAATATTATGGATCTGATTTTTCGTTTATTTACAATGATTTTAAACTTAATTTACCACACTGTGATTCCATGTTTGTTTGGGCAGATTACAAAGAATCTAGAAAAAAAGGAAAATTAGTAAGATGTTTGTCTAGTATTCATTCTTTAGTGGGCTATATTCAAATTGATCAATCTGATAATAAGTCAGGTGTTGATACTTCCCATCATGAGTACCCCATTTTACATTCCAATAATCCAACTTATGTATATTATGATGACCCCACGATACAAAACGGAATATATGATAGAGAAAAATTTATGTTTGTTATTGACCCATTTGAAATGGATAGTTTGGATGAATTTGCCAACCAGGGTTTAAATTTGAATGGATTATTTAAGTCTGGAGGGATTTTTCCTGATTTTGAAGAATCCCTAATAATTATGCCTGATTATTCTTTTGGTTTTACGAGAAATACACCTGTAGATGGTTTTAAAATTTATAACCAGTTAGCTAACTATGATAACGAAATTAGGTTATCTAATGAAGGTTTAAAAGGAACAGGAACAATTGAATTTTTCACCTCTACTGCAATTTCAGAGGATATCACTTTTTTCCCTGATTCGGTATCTGCGATTGCACACACTTACTTGAATGAAAAAAGAGAATCTGATCCAGAAATACCACTTGTAAAGGGAAAAGATTGTAAAATATCTTACATTCCAAATGACAGTCTTTTTTATGCTTATTCTTTAGATTCTAATTTTAAATTTTTTGATCATGAAGAATCAGATTTAATGGGAGAATTGAAATTAGGCTTCGATGGGATAATCGGTAGTGGAGTTATGAGATTTGGAACGGGTGAAGTGGAGTCTTTGAAATATACTTACGAAACGGATGTTATATTAGCAGATACATCAGAATTTAGATTGGTGTCGTTATCTAATGATTTAGATGCTTTGTCTTTTAAAACACAAAATTTAAATGCTAGAGTAGATTTTGCTACACGAATAGGGGAGTTTAAATCCAATTCTGGTGAAAGTTTCGTGACCTTTCCAGAAAATCAATATATCTGTTATATGGATCAATTTAACTGGTATATGGACAATGGTGAGCTAGAAATGGAAAATAGTAAGCAAGCGGCAGCTGATATTAATATTGATACTGATTTAGACCTTACTGCTTCTAACTTTTACTCTATACATCCTGATCAAGATTCTTTAAATTTTGGATCTTCAAAAGCTAAATTTGATGTCCGTAAAAAAAGGATTACGTGTAATAAAATTCCCTTTATTAAGGTGGCCGATTCTAGAATTGCTCCTGATAGTGGTGCTATTGTTATTCGAAGAAAGGCAAAAATTGATCCTCTTGAAAATGCGGTAATTAGAACTAACGATATTACTAAGTATTACAGTATCTACGATGCAGATGTAGAGATTTTTACTAAGCATGATTATTTGGCATCAGGAATATATGATTATTTAGATTTAAATGGCGACAAACAAAATATCTTTTTTTCTGAAATAAAACCTGATACAACAGATCAAACACATGGTTTAGGCACTATAAAGAAGAATAAAGGATTTAAATTAAGTCCTAATTATGAATTTTATGGAGATGTGAAGCTTAGCTCTACAATTGAAAATTTAGAATTTAGTGGATACACACAAATTGTACATAGTTGTAAAAATATTGATCAAAAATGGATCGAATTTACATCCGTCATCAATCCTTCAGATATTTACATTCCAATTGTTTACGATTCAACTAAAAAATACTCCAATTATGAAAATATATATTCAGGAATGATTTTTAATACTACTGATTCGCTTTCCTTATATCCAACTTTTGTTTCTTCAAAAACGAACGACAATCACATTGAAATGATCAATACAGATGGTTTTTTAAGATACAATTCTACTAAAAAGGAATATCAAATTTCCAATAAAGACAAATTGACTGAATATACGTTGCCAGGAAATTATACTGCCTTAAATATTGAGAGTTGTAGAACTAAATCGGATGGCGAATTTGACTTTGCAATAGATTTAGACCAAGTTAAAACAAATCAAGCTGGAGAAATTAAGTTTAATCCAAAAAAATGGTCAACAGAATTTAAAACCTCTACTATTTTTGAATTTTTAATTAGTGAAAATGCAATGGATATATTATCGAAGTCCATTCTAGATTTTCCTGAACTAAGATCATTAGATTTTGAAAATTCTTATTATGAAAAATCTTTAAGGGAATTAGTTGGAGTAGAATCAGCCAATAAAATCATGGAAAATTTAATGGTAAGCGGCAAAATTAAAAAAATGCCTGAGTTGTTGGAAAAACCCATTTTTATAGGTGACATCCGATATAAGTGGAATCCCAATAGAAAATCATATGTTTCTTATGGTGATATTGGTATAGCTAATATTAATAAAAAACAAATCATGAAATATGTTAAAGGTAAAATTGTGATTTCTAAAAAATTAACTGGAAATGATCTTACTATTTATCTTCAATTAGATAAAGACAACTTTTACTATTTCAACTATAAAAAAGGTCTTATGAAGGTTTACAGTTCTAACGAAGACTTTAATAAAATAATCTCAGAAACTAAGAAAGATGAAACTAAAAGTAAAATCAAGGGACTTCCTGATTATCAATATATGTTAGGAGCCGCTAAAGACGTAGCTCCCTTTGTAGCAACATATATGAAATAAAATGCAAAATTTATTTGAATTTAATAATGTTGTGGCTGTTTTACTTGCCTATTTTATAGGTTCTATTCCCTCTGCTATTTGGGTCAGCAAATGGTTTTTTGGAATTGATGTTAGAGATTATGGTAGTAATAATGCTGGTGCAACCAATACTTTTAGAGTAATTGGTAGGGTAGCAGGATTTATTGTGCTATTTTTTGATATTTTAAAAGGTTGGATTTCTGTAAAATTACTTACTACTTTAATTTTTTATGATCCAAATTCTTTAGAATTTATCAATATGCAATTAATTGTAGGGATTACGGCTGTTTTAGGACATGTTTTTCCAATTTATGAAAAGTTTCAAGGTGGTAAAGGAGTAGCTACATTAATGGGAATTATATTGGCCATTAATTTTTCAGCAGCAATTGGGTGTGTAATTATATTTCTAGTTATCTTTCTCTTTTTCAATTATGTATCACTTGGAGCGATTGTAGCAGCTATTTTTTTCCCCATAATTACTATATTTATTTTACGAGTTGAGTCCTTGTCATTGATATATTTTTCAATATTCATTTCTATATTAGTAATATTGACCCATAAGCCTAATATTTTCAGATTGTTAAATAAAGATGAAAATAAAATGAAAATCAATCTTAAAAAAAGTAAAAATAATTAAAAATTGAGTTTCTATAAGTCATATTTNANNATNNTTTTTTTTATAATCGGTTTTACTAGTTTCTCTCAAGAAACTTTTAAAAATGAAGCCGAGAGAATTAAATATGCAAATAAATTATTTGAAAATCAAAANTTTATTGAAGCAGAACCTCACATGCTAAGTTTTTTAAGTAATAAAAATAACTCAGAATACAACTTCAAATACGGGGTTTGTGTTCTTTTTAAATATGCCGATAAATCTAAAGCTATTCCTTACCTCAAAAAAGCTGTAAAGGATGCCCAAGTAGACCCTAGAGCATATTTTTACTTGGGAAGAGTTTATCATTATAATTATCTATTCCAAGACGCTTTAAATAACTATAAAAAGTATGAGTCATTAGCTAATCCTAAACAAGCTAGCTCCTTAAATTTAAATATGTATGTAAATATGTGTCAAAATGGACAATCTTTGATGAAAAACCTTTCGGATATTATTGTAATTGATAAAAAATCTACCGCTCTAGACAAATTTAACTACAGTTATGATTTAAAAGACATTGGTGGAAGAATATTACCTACTGAAGAATTCCAATCCAAGCTTGATAAGAAAAGAAATCACAAACCTATTATTTACTTTCCAAGTGTTAATGATATACTATTTTATTCTAGCTATGGAGAGAGTGGNGAAAATGGTTTAGATATTTATTTTAGAAAATGGTTGTCNAGCGGAGGTTGGTCTGAAGCAAAACTATTACCATCGAANATCAACTCTTCCTATAATGAAGACTTTCCTTTTTTAAATGCTGANGGAACTACGTTTTATTTTTGTTCAAAAGGCCATAATTCNATGGGNGGCTACGATATTTTCAGATGTAATTTTGATCCTTCTACTAATGATTTTGGTCCGATAAGTAACTTAGATTATAAAATTAATAGTACTGACGATGATATTTTATATCTGGTTGATAAAAATAATGAAAATGCTATTTTTTCTTCTAAAAGATCTTCACCAGGAGATAAAATAGATGTATATAATGTTAAGGTNAAGGTTCTTCCTTTACAAAATATAATTATTGCAGGAACATTCAAAAACTCTATAATTGCAGATGATATTGAAGCAAATATTAAAGTACAAGATGTCAGAAATAATAAATTAATTGCCTCGTATACTGTTTCAAAAGATGGAACCTATCAAATTCTACTTCCAAATTCTGGNAAGTACAAGTTTATTGTAGAAACTCCAAAAAGCGAAAAAATTCATGCAGGTTTAGTAGAAGCGCCTCCTCAAGAAAAATTAAAAGCTTTAAAACAAGAAATAGAATTAATAAGAAAAGACGGACAAGAAAAATTAATCATAAAGGACTACTTTGATCAATCTCCAGAGAACGAAGATGTAATTATTGCTAATCTTCTTAAAAAAATGTCAGAACCCCAGATTAATATTGATCAATTTCCAGATAGTATACTTAATAAATTGACTGCTAAAGAAGAAANCACTCAGACAACAGATGAGATACCAGTATTTANACAGGATNAAGAAATTACATCTAATGAAAACGATTCTATCAATGAAATAATTGACTTTACTGCACAAAAAGAACAATTAATTGAATCTAAAAAACAATCCATTAATGAGATAAGACAACAAAACTTATTGGTTCAAAATATTGCTAAGTTAAAAACCGAAGAAAGTCAGGATTTAGCTCAAAAAGCAGACGATATTTTATTAGAAATTGAATCCGATCAAGAAGATTCTATTATTGATCAAAAACTTAAAAAAGCAGCCGAATACAACTTAAAATCACAGCTTTTAAATGAGCAAGCAAGNAGTTCCATATTACTTTCAAAAACCTTAGAGCAAGAAATTGAAATAAAAAAGAAACAGATAGAAACTATAACTACTCTTGATTCGCAAGACGACTTATTATCCGATTCTAACAATCCATCAATTGTCAATATTCAAAAAGAATTTAATAATCCTAACCATAAAGAAAAATCGCCTTTACAAACAATAAGATCACTCTCAAAATTAAAAGAACAAGAAGCTGAAAATCATGCTACTAAAGCACAAAATTTAAGATCCGATCAAGAAAGTATTATNTTTCAAATAGAAAAAGAACAAGAAATTTTAAACAACACCAAGAAAAAGAAAGTTATTGAACAGCAAAACATTAAAATTTCAGAATTAAAGAGAAAACAATTAAAATTAGATGCCGATATAGAAAATGAATTTTCACTGTATGAAAAGTCCGAGATCGAAAGAAAGAATCTTGTAAAAGAAGCAGATAACTTAGAAAAAATTTCTGTATCCAAGGATTACGAAGATTTAACTTTAGAAGAAGATATTGATGTAAATGATTTAGCGGAAACCAATAATTCAGTAAGAACTGAGCTAATTGAAAA
>NZID01000058.1 GCA_002691605.1 Crocinitomicaceae bacterium | reverse complement strand
TCGATACAGGAGTTAGATAAGGAGTTGATATTGTATTTAAATAAGACTTCTCAGGTAGAGTCATATGAGGAGGTAGATCCTATAATTTTATCGTATGGATATGATGAGGAGGAAGCCAAGTATCGTTTTCAGGGATATCAGATATACCAAGTCAGAGACGGGTCAGTAGATCCATCTATGTTAACGGATCCTAATCAGGCGAGGTTAATAGCCCAGTGCGATGTAAAAGACGGAGTAAGTCAGATTATTAATTTCAATTTTGATGAAGATTTATTAGCTCCTGTTCCCACGTTGATGGTAAATGGTAGTGATGAAGGGATTAGTCATTCATTTCAGGTGTTGAATGACGCGTTTGCTCAAGGAGATGTGAGGTTAATTAATCATAAGAAGTATTATTTCATGGTGATTTCTTATGGTTATAATAATTTCAAGACGTATGATCCGTCTGATCCGAGTGCATTAGATGGTCAGCAGTTGCCCTATAAGGCGGGTAGGAAGACAGTGAGTGGTGGGGCGATTACGTCGTATGTAGGTATACCGCATATAACGAGTCCAGAGTCTGGAGGAACGATACAATTGGCGGAGTATGGAAGTGGTCCACAGATTACTAGGGTAGAAGGAAGAGGGAATGGGTATAATTTAGTAGAGTTAACGGATGAGAGTGAAGAAGATATAGTAAATAATGTATACCCTTCGAGGGTTACCTATAAGAATGGTATGGGCCCAGTAGCGGTAAAGATTATAGATCCATTGAATGTAAAGCAGGGAGATTATAAGTTGTGGATTAATCCTGAGGATACGGTTGATTTGGATGAGGCTTATTGGATGTTGGTGAGGAACTATGAAGGGGAGAGTGATACGATAATATCTAGTCAGAGTATAACAGTAGGGAATGAACAACTAATACCACAGTGGGGATTATCAGTTAATATCGAGTATTATGATCCATATGATGTGTCGATAGGAAAGAATTTTCCGGAGTTGTTGTTTTCTACGGTGGAGTTTGCAGATTCGTCTAAGCAATGGTTAAGTGGTGTCCCTGACCAGGATGGGTCATCACCGAGGAATTGGGTAAGGTCTGGAACAGCGGAAGAGAGTCAGGATTATGCATCTTATGGGAGTAAGTGTGATGATCCTTATATATACAATGATTTTGTGGGGGTAGATGATGCGGAGGTGTATGAGAAAGTGATAGAGGGAGTTTGGGCACCCTATAGGTTAGTTGCTGCGGGTGATTGTGCACATCAGCCAGTAACAGCTGGAGGAGATTGGGCAGATAATTCTTATGAGGTTCCCCAGGTTGCGCCAGATGACAATGCACAGATGACCTTGGCTACTACTAGGGATCAGTCGGATTTAAAATATTTACCGTCGGTAGATGTTGTGATTACTTCGGATAAATCGAAGTGGACTAGGTGTCCTGTTTTAGAGACCCAGGATAATCCGTCTCTTTCATGGGATCAGTCGGGTGATATAAATCAGCAGTTGGGAAATAAGTATGGTAATGGGACGACAGTAGCTAGGGTGTATAAGCAATATCCTAAGTGGAAGGCTTCGATTGATAAGGAAGGAAGGCCTTATGAATCAGCAACTAATAGTCCTAATAATCCGGATACTCCATCAAATGATCCAAATGATGCTAATTATATATGTAGTTATGGAATGGGTTGGTTTCCTGGTTATGCGATAGATGTGACAACCGGGGAGCGATTGAATATGGCATTTGGAGAAGACAGTTGGTTAGGAAATCATGGAGGTAATGATATGATGTTTAATCCATCGGCATCGGAGAGTTTAGGTTTTGGGGATTATATAGGAGGAGGGAAGCATTTTATATATGTTTTCAGGAATTCAGCTAAGTATAGTGCGACCGATGATGCAGGGAGTATGGTAGGGTATGATGGTGGTGCGTATTTTATGGAGAAGTTTCAGAAGACGAGTTTTAGGCCAGATATGTTAAAGATGTGGAAGTCGTGTGCTTGGGTAGGCTATCCGATATTAAATGGGGAGTATGCGCCGGAGTATTATTCGGAAAGTCCAACGGATCCTTCTTCTTTTATAGCGACAGAAGTGCGAGTTAAGCTAAGGGTGGCGAGTAAGTACCAGCATATGAATACGTACGATAGTGATGGAGATGGTGTAAGGGACAATGGTATTGATAAGCCGAATAGTAATAAGGGGGAATCTGAGAATAGTTGGAATCCGTTGTATGAGTTTAGTACAAATGATATAGCAGCAATAAAGAATAGTGATACTGCGGCATTATCTGCGTGTGATATATTGAATGTAGTGCCTAATCCGTATTATGCGTATTCTAATTACGAGTTTGATAAGCTAGAGAATGTGGTAAAGATTGTAAATTTACCAGATATATGTACTGTAAATATATATACAGTAAGTGGAACATTAGTGAGATCATATAATAAGGATAGTCCGGTAACGTCGATAGATTGGGATTTAAAGAATTATGCGGGGATACCGATATCAAGTGGGGTGTATTTGATACATATAAAGGTTCCTGGGGTATGTGAAAAGGTNTTGAAATGGTTTGGTGTGATAAGACCCCCAGATTTAGATAGTTTTTAGACTAATTTTTTATATTTGCAGTGTAATTTATATTATCCGCTAATGGCGGATTTTTTTTTCAAATAGAAGTTATGTCAGAAATTAATTATTATACCCCCGAAGGTTTAGATAACCTGAAAAGTGAAATAAAACANCTAGAATCTATTGAACGTCCNAAAATTTCTCAACAAATTGCAGAAGCAAGAGATAAAGGGGACTTATCAGAAAATGCAGAATACGATGCTGCAAAAGAAGCTCAGGGCATGCTTGAAGCAAGAATTTCTAAATTAAAAAATAAACTAGCTAATGCAAGAATAATTGATGATAGCGAAATAGATAACAGTAAGGTATTTATTTTATCTACGGTTCGAATTAAAAATACAAAAAATCAAATGGAGCTGATTTATACTCTAGTTGCTGAAAATGAAGCTAATATAAAATTAGGAAAAATTTCAGTTGATTCTCCAATTGGAAAGGGTTTATTAGGGAAGGAAGTAGGAGATATCGCTGACATAAATACACCAGCTGGAATAATGAAGTTTGAAGTATTGTCGATTACAAGATAATGACAGATTCAATTTTTACTAAAATAATCAAAGGAGAAATTAGTTGCTTTAAAGTCCTAGAAAATGAAGATTTTATTGCTTTCTTAGANGTTAATCCAGTAAANAAAGGTCACACATTAGTAGTTCCTAAATTACAAATCGATTATATTTATGATTTACCAGAAGATATTTTTAGCAAGCTATTTATTTTTTCTAAAAAAGTAGCACAAATGCTTAAAAATTCTTTTAGATGTAATAGAATAGGCATTTCTATAGTTGGCTTAGAAGTACCTCACGCTCATATACATTTANTTCCTATTAATAANATTGAGGATATGAATTTTGAAAGACCAAGAGTTAACTACTCCAAAGATGATTTTGAATTAATTTTAAAGAAAATACAAGAATCTAACTANATCTTGTAGGGTTGTTTTTTATAAAATCTTTCCAACTACTGTAAGAACTTTTTGTTTTTTGATCATTTTGAAAATAATGACAGACTGCAACCGCAATTCCGTCAGATGCATCTAACTCTGAAGNTAGAGTACGTAATTTTAAAATATTGAGAAGCATAGCTGCTACTTGTTCTTTACTAGAAGCACCATTTCCTGTTATTGATTGTTTTATTTTTCTTGGTGAGTATTCTTCAATAGGTAAACCTTTAACTAGAGACGCTGCCATTGCAACTCCTTGAGCTCTCCCTAATTTAAGCATAGATTGTACATTTTTACCAAAAAAAGGAGCTTCCACAGCCACTTCATCAGGATAGTATTCTTCAATTAAATGTGTGATGCTCTCAAATATTTTTTTTAGCTTCAACTGATGGTTCTCCAATTTATTCATTCTTACAACGCCAGTACTAATCAAGGTTATACTCTTTCCAGTTATACCAATCAACCCATAACCCAATACGTTGGTACCGGGGTCAATTCCTAAAATGATTTTGTCAAATTCTTTCAAAAAAAATAGCTCTATAAAAATATTTAAACTTTTTTCTAAAAGTACTTTATTTCTTTCATTACCAGTTTTTATTTGTGCGATTATTTACATCATAACCAACCTAAATAATAATCAAAATAATCTTGAAATATTATCATCCAGCTTTTCTATAAAGCTGATACCATTTTTAATCCTAGTTTTTATTTTTCAATTTTTAAATTGGATTTTAGAAGCAGTTAAATTAAAAATTTTGTTAAAATCAGAAAAAAAGTTGCCTTTTTTAATGATTGTAAAGGCAGTGTATGTGGGTAATTTAACTTCATTAATAACCCCTAAAAGATTAGGAAATTTCATTGGCCGCTCATGGATTTTGAAAAAGCATTCAAAATATATTATTTTAAGTACTATTTCTGGAAATTTTGTGCAACTCTTTACTACTTTATTGATGGCTTTTTTTTCTTTTTTTTACTTGAGTATTTATAATGAAAAAAGTTTTAATTTTTTCAATCCTTTTATTAAAGAAATTACGTTTTTTTATGGCTTGGGTTCTATAATATTTTGTTTTTTAATTTTCAATAACCAATGGCATTCAATTTTCAAGAAAATTACTTTTCTAAAATTCATGAATCAACCAGTAGGTTATTTAGGAAATATTTCTTTAAAAAAACGATTATATGTCGTTTTAGTTTCTGTCTTAAGATATACTGTTTTTATATTTCAATATTATATTTTATTTAATGGATTGATGATGTCTTTTGATTTTTTTGAGACTATAATTTTAATTAGTTTATTATTTGGAATGGTCTCTTTTCTTCCTTCTTTGGCACCTGGAAACCTNGGGACTAGAGAAGCAGTTTCTATTTTACTATTAGGAGGAACAATAGTCNGTGTACAATTTTCAAGCGTATCCTTTTTAGTATGGTTTTTTAATGTAGCTATTTCGGGACTTATTGGTGGTTTAATTATTTTACCTAAACAAGTTAGGACATGGAAATATTAGTACTAATTGTTATATTATANATGCTATTTATATTAATTGCTTTATTTGGTTTTTCATTGATCAAGAAGCAAAAACCTCNTAATCATCCATCTAAAAATCTTGATCCTTCTTTAAGTTTAATTATTCCATTTAGAAATGAAGAGAATAGAGTTTTTAAATTATTAAAATCAATTGATAATCAAAAGGACTTATCATTAATTAGCAAAATTATTTTTGTAGATGATCATTCAACAGATGAGTCAAGTGATTTTATAAAAAAATGGATTTCCAAAAAANCTTTNAATTGTGAACTTAAAAAGTTACAATCCTANTTTGGTAAAAAAAGAGCAATAGATTTGGCGATTCATTCTTCAGATACAGATTACATTATGATTTTAGATGCAGATGTTTCTTTTAATCCCTGGTTTTTTAAAAAATTACGAGATATTTTTCATGATAATGAGGACTTATTTATTATTCCAGTCATTGAAAATACTGGAGTCTTTTATTCAAAAACCATCTCTTTTGTAATTGCGATATTAACCATTGGNATGGCTAGTTTAAAACTTCCGATTTTAGCTAATGGAGCAGCATTAATTATGAAAAAAAATAGTTATCTAAAAACAAATCCATTTGCTAATAATTTTCATATAAGCTCAGGAGATGACATGTTTCTCTTAAAATGTTTTAATGAAAATAGTATGNGTANTAAGTCNGTTTTTGATTCTGAATTAATAGTNTANACTGAGGGCTCTGATGACTTCAAAAGCACGATATTACGATCTTTAAGATGGTCNGGAAAAATGAATTCGTCAGGTTTTGCTTTGACCAAAATNTTGGGAGNTTTAGTCCTAATNTGTAATTTATTGNTTTGGCCATTNAGNATTTATGGGTTCATATTTTCAATNCCGGAAGTTCTATTANTANTAGGGATTAAATTTCTTACAGATTTCATTGCTTTGGTATTTGCATGCTTCAAATTCAAAAATTTCTCATTATTAAAGTATTCTTTATTTACATTTCTATTTTACCCTTTAATTATGAAAGTAATTATATTTTTAAGTTTAATTAAATACCGATTTAAATGGAAAGATAGGGATGTAATTAAAAGCTAACTTTAATTAATTTTAGTTTTTATAATTTCTGTAAAAGAACTTTCATTAATAACACCAGATTGTTTCCATAATATCTCACTATTTTTAAATAGAATAAATGTGGGAATTCCTTTAACTTGAAATTTATTAGAAACTTGCTGATTGTTGTCTACATTAATTTTGATTATTTTTAATTGATCTCCAAATTTTTTTTTGATATTTTTTAAAATAGGATTCATTATTTTACAAGGAGCACACCAATCAGCATGAAAATCTACTAATACTGGAACCTCTCCTTTAATTAATTCTTGAAAAGTTNNCATAATTAATTATTTACTAATTCACTTTTTATTTCCAAAGTGGTGTTTTTAGAAATGGCAGCAAACCCCCCTTTAACGTCTATAATATTATGAAACCCTTTTCTTTTGAGAAGAGAGCANGCAATCATAGACCTATATCCTCCTTGACAATGGATAAATAGTTTTTTATTNGAATTGTATTGTTTGTGATTTTTTGAAAATTCACCAAGAGGTAGAAATATNCTACCCATTAAATGATTTTTTTCATATTCATTATTGTTTCTAACATCAATAATAATATCTTCACTAACTAATTCCTTCTCAAAATCATTTGCACTTATTGATTGTATACTTTCAACTTTATTTCCTTTTTTAATCCAANCTTCCATACCTTCTTCTAAAAACCCAAGGGTGTTGTCTATTCCGACTCTTGATAATCTTGTAACTGCTTCCTCAGCTCTTTGAGGAGCTACTACTAAAAGAATATTTGAATCTAAGTTTTCAATAACTGACCCTGCCCAAGGTGCAAAACCTCCATCAATTCCAATAAATATTGCTCCAGGAATATGAGCTTTAGCAAAATCTTGGGGTTTTCGGCAATCAATTACAATAGCATTCTGACTTAACNTTTTGAAATCATTGACAGTTAATGAATTAAATCCCGACTTCATAATATCTTCAAAAGATTTATTAATAGATTGATTCATTTTAACATTTACTGGAAAATAACTTGGTGGGGTTGATAGTCCGTTGGTAACTTCTTTAACAAAATCACTTTTGTCAAGTTCAGGATTTAATGCATAGTTGACTTTTTTTTGATTCCCTAGTGTGTCATAAGTTTCTTTACTCATGTTTTTTCCACATGCTGAACCTGCTCCGTGTGCAGGATAGATTATAGTTTCNTCTCTTAGAGGATATATTTTTTCGTGAATAGAACTNTATAATAGTTCCGCTAAATCCTTTTGACTTAAGTGACTTTTTACAGCTAAATCTGGCCTTCCAACATCTCCAATAAAAAGAGTATCTCCTGTAAATAGACAATATTCCTCTTGATTTTGATTATATAAAAGATAACATGTTGACTCTAATGTATGCCCAGGAGTATGAATAGTTTTTATTTTGACATCTCCAANAACAAAAATTTCTTCATC
Source organism: Crocinitomicaceae bacterium (assembly GCA_002691605.1). GTDB lineage: Bacteria > Bacteroidota > Bacteroidia > Flavobacteriales_D > Parvicellaceae > MED-G20. The sequence goes on along the minus strand of NZID01000058.1, from coordinate 6,703 downwards.
TTTGGCTAAATAAAATTTAAATTCAGCTGTNGCATTTGGTCCAAAAATAATTTTTGCACCCGTTTTATCCGCTAAATCGACATGNCCTGAGACAAAGTCTGCATGAAAATGAGTAATAAATATATATTTTAAGGTAACATTTTCCGATGCTATTTTATCCAAATATATTCCTGTTTCTCTTAATGGATCAACGATGGCTCCTTCATTACCAGATTTTATAAAATATGTTGCTTCGGAAAGACAACCTGTATAAATTTGTTCTACTTTCATTNGGTAAAATTAATTATACTCTTTTGATATACCCAATAGATTTTAANTTAATTAACATCTTTAGTATTAAATTTGTATTATGATTTCTGAATTTTTTTTATTTATTTCTTGGAATATCGATCCGGCTCTCTATGATGGAGTGATTACCTTAAGATACTATAGTTTGTTTTTTGCTATTTCTTTTTTAGTAGGATTTAACATCGTAAAAAAACTATTCATTAATGAAAACGCACCTGTAGAGTGGATGGATAAGTTACTAATGTATNGTGTTGTAGGAACTATATTAGGAGCAAGATTAGGTCACGTTATTTTTTATGACCCCTACTATTATTTAGAAAATATATCAGAAATTTTTATGGTATGGAAAGGGGGATTGGCAAGTCACGGAGCAGCAATAGCTTTAATTATTGCGATGTGGATTTTTTCAAAAAAAGTAACTAAAAAACATACTTTATGGTCTTTAGATAAATTGGTTATTGCAGTAGCTTTAGCAGCTGGATTTATTAGGATTGGTAATTTAATGAATTCTGAAATTGTTGGTGTTAGAACAAATAATGAGCTNAGTTTATTTTATGAATATAAAGCCAAATCACAAATAGCTAGTTTTTTTAACATAGATCAAAAAAAAATTAAATTTACTTCTTCCAATATTGATACTTTGATCAACGGTATTTATTATCCTGAAAGTAAGGTAAGTGTTCCTTTAGGAAATAAAAAAATGAATCCCTACTACAGTGAGGCTTTCTCAAATGCATTTCAATATGATAACCNAGAATCGGATGCAGACTTTTTTTCTTCCACTAATAAAAATGATTTTACTTTAACTCCATTAAATGAGATGGTACTTCCCATATATCTCATTCCTCGCATTCCAACTCAACTTTATGAGGCTATTTCTTATTGGTTAATTTTTTGTTTTCTGTTTTGGGGTTATTGGAAAAAAGAATGGTATTTATATCAAGGTAGGTTATTTGGAATTTTCTTAACCTTGCTATTTGCTTCAAGGTTTTTTGTTGAATTTTTTAAAGAACACCAAGCATTGTCCAATAATTNTTTTTTAACAATGGGACAGTATTTAAGTCTTCCACTAATTGCAGTTGGATTAATATTTTGGATAAAATCAACTAAAATTGATACAAACTAGTAATTTATCTATCAAATACGGCGAACGTAAAATCAATTTTCCAGATTTAAATTTAAAGTCCGGAGATAGCTTGTTAATATTAGGTAAAAGTGGTTCTGGAAAAACTTCTATGTTAAATCTGCTTGGCGGATTAGCTTCCCCCAGTAGTGGATCAGTTGCTGTTAATTCCAAAATTATAAGTTCTTTNCCGAAAAATCAGTTAGATCAATTTAGAGGTTCTAATATTGGATTTGTTTTTCAAACTCCTCATTTTATAAAATCTTTAACGGTACAAGATAATTTACTTTTGACGCAGTATTTAGTAAATAAGACTAATTATAANCATTTCGCAAGATTGCTCAAAAAAGTGGGCTTATTTACAAGGGTAAATGATAAAATCTACCAACTAAGCGAAGGAGAAAAACAAAGAATTTCTATTGTTCGAGCATTAATCAATCAACCCAAAGTAATTTTGGCTGACGAACCCACTTCTGCACTAGATGACGAATCTTGTAATGANGTTATTAGTTTATTAAAGGAACTTTCCAAAGAAAATAATGCAGTATTGATCATTGTAACCCACGATAGAAGATTAAAAAANAAATTTACTCAATTTATTGACTTAGATGTTANTTAAATTAGCTTGGANAAATATTATTTNTAGGCCNCTATCATCTGGATTATCTGTTTTGTTGTTAGCTTCCTCNGTGATGATAATGGTATTAGCATTACTTACTTTAAACCAGTTAAAAAATAAATTTAATGACAATGCTAATAAAGTTGATTTAGTCATTGGAGCTAAGGGAAGCCGCCTTCAGCTGGTTTTATGTAATATTTTTCATATAGATAACCCAACCGGAAATATTAATTTTAAGGATGTTAATTTCATAAACTCCCATCCATTTATTAAATCCGCTGTTCCAATTTCTTTGGGTGATAATTATAAATCTTACAGGATTGTTGGAACAAACCATAGTTTTATAGAAAATTTATATCCATCAAAAATAGAAAAGGGTCGTTTTTTTGAAGAGCCTTATGATGTATTAGCTGGAGCTAAAGTAGTTCAAAAGTTAGGGTTAAAAGTTGGGGATAGTTTTTATGGAAGTCATGGAGTTGATGCTTCCATTCACCAACATACTAATGCGAAATATCGAATTGTTGGGGTTTTAAATTCAACCGGAGAAATCATAGACAATTTATTGCTTACCTCCCTGGAAACTGTTTGGGAAGCTCATAATAACGATCATCAAAAAGGGAGTTTTGACTTAAAATATAAAGACTCGCATGATCATGAAGACTATCATCATCATAAAAATGACAAGCAAATAACAGCTTTGCTTGTTAATTACAAATCAACAAGAGCAAAGTTTACAGTTCCTGGATTAGTAAATCAAAGAAAACAATTAATGGCTGCTGAACCTGCCATTGAAATAAAAAGATTATTGGACTTAATCCAACCCGCTATAGAAGTAGTTGTTGTTTTAGCTTGGTTTATATTTGGATTGGCTTTTTTTAGTATGCTAATAACGATGATTAATTCTTTGAAAGATAGAAAGTATGAGATTGCTATGATGAGAGTTTCCGGAGCAACTTCAAAATTGGTACTTTTTTCCATATTGTTAGAGGGGTTTTTAATTTCTGTAATTGGCGCTTTATTAGGACTATTTTTAGGGCATGTATTGATGGCTATGATGGGACAATATTTAACAATTAGATATCATTATGAATTTACTGGGTTATTTTTTAATTTTTCAGAACTATGGTTAGTATTAGGAACTATTTTGATAGGAGTTTTATCATCTTTTTATCCTGCAATTGTTTCATACAAAATGGATATTTCTAGTACCCTAAAAAAACAAATATGAAATATAAATTAACAATATCATTAATTTCAATTTTTTTTAATTTTCAATTGTTGGCTCAAAATATAATTAACTGGGAGCTTCTAAAAAATGTACAATTTGATGAAATTTGGTCTGAAGAGTTTCAAGCTTATTATATGGTGCCAAAATTTTCTAACTCTGTTAAAGCTTTTGATAATAAAGAAGTACAAATAAGAGGATTTATTATTCCGGTAGATATTGTTCAAGATTACTATGTTTTATCGGCTAATCCCTATAGTTCTTGTTTTTTCTGTGGTCAGGCTGGACCGGAGTCGGTAATGGAAGTGCAAATGGTAAAAAAATATGAAGGTCTAAGAATGGATCAAGTAATCACATTTAAGGGGAAATTAAAATTGAACGTAGATGATATTTATCAGCTAAATTATGTACTTGAAGACGCAGAAATTGTAGAATAATTAAATTAATTTTTTGATTTCATTCCAAATGATTTTAGTAGCTCCTTTTTGATTATTTATAATTTCAATAACTTTTTTTTGCTTTGCCCTTAAAGTATTTTTATTATTTAAAAGTTCATTAATAACAGTTTTTAAATCTAAAGAATCATTTATTTTATATCCTACATTTTCCTCATAAAGAAATTTTGCTTCAGGATATTTCTCAATTTTAGGGCCAAATAAAATTACATTTCCTTTTGCGCCAGCTTCTAAAATATTATGAAGTTGACCACTAAATCCTCCACCAATAAAAGCAATTTCAGAAAAGCTATATAAATCTGCCAACAAACCTATTTGATCAATAATTAGTACTCTAGGAATAGGCTTGTTGTAGTCTATTTCTGAAAACAAGGAACAACTAATATTAAATTTAGATTGTAGGGTTTTTAATTTTTTTTCATCAATTTCATGGGGAGCGATAATCCATTTGACATCTTCCATTTCATCTACTATTTCTGCTACTAACTCTTCCTCTTTTTTCCAAGAAGATCCTAATATTATACAATTATGATCAATTTTTAAATCCTGTATTTTGAATAGGTTGGATTCTTGTAATACCTGATCATATCTAGTGTCACCACTATAAAGCACATTTTTAAAACCTTTAGATTTTAACAGATTTTCAGAATCCTTATCTATTGTAAATATCCTAGATATAGACTTTAAAATTTTTATTGCCTTTTTAGCCTTAAATTTAAAATACCATTGTTGTTCTCTAAATTTTGATGATATAATTATTGAAGAGATTTCTTTTTTATGACACTCATTTATCAAATTTAACCAGAGATCATATTTAACGAAAATCAATATTTTTGGATTTATAAAATCAATTATTTGCTTACTATTTCTTTTAAAATCTAATGGTAGATAGCATTTAAAAAAGAATTTATTATTGTAATTAAAATTTTCATAGCCTGAAGGACTAAAAAAAGACATTACTAACTGATTATTGGGGTTTTTAAATATTTGTTCTATTAATGGCATGGCCATAATCGCTTCGCCATGTGAAGCGGCATGAATCCAAAAAGTTTTTTTTTAGTATCTAGACCAGCAAGATTTTGTTTCCATTTTTTTCTTCCAATATTTCCTCTTTTAGATTTTTCATTACCTAAAATTTCAGTGAGTTTTAGATACATACTTAAAGCTAAAACACCAATTTTATATATCAAAGATGCCATTTAGTTGTAGTAAAATTCATCGGGTTCTTTTCTAAGTATTGGGAATATCCATCCTGCTCTGATGCCCATATAAATATCTATTCTCTGATCTCTGTAGGGACCCATTAAATCAATTTGATAATCTCTCATTCCTCTGTTAAATCCCTCAATAAATTCTATTCCTATATTGAAATTCACTAACTTATTTGTACTCATATATTGATATCCAAAATATTGTTTTAATAAAAATCCAAAGGTAAGTCTATCATAGTATTTCAAATATTTTTTTGTTAATTGTGGAACTAAGTTATCCTGATTTTCTATTCTTATTTTATAATACATTATTCCAATTCCACTTTTAATAAAAAGACCTGAATTTACGTTTGGTTTTGCTGTATTAATTATTTTTCCTAAATCTAAACTGAGTAGACCTCCTCTGTGGTAAAGTACATATAAGTTTTCAGCTCCATTTTGATTTATAATCCATCCTTGAGAATTCATTAAATGGTTAATAACAGAAGTATTTTTAACATTCTGACTATGAATGAAATTATAATTTACACCTAAAATTTGATTTTTAGAGTTTCTCCAACCAATAGAAAATCCAATATTAGAATTTAACCCAAAGTCATCACTAAAATCACCATTTGCTGATTGAAGTGCTAAACTAAATTCAATCAAAGGGCATGGTAGGATGGAATCTTTATATTGCTGCCCCCAGCTGGTATTTATGGAAAAGATTATTAAAAAGGAAATAATTCTATTCAAAATAAAAGTAAAAATAAATAATCAAATGTAGAAATTGTCATAAATGTAAGATATACTTATATTCGTTCCTCATATTACATCCCATATGTTAGAAAATAATTTAAATATACAAATGGTTGACTTAAAAAGTCAATATTTAAGGATCAAAGATGAGGTAGATAGTGCTATATATAATGTTATTAACTCCACCCAATTTATAAATGGTAGCCATGTAAAAGAGTTTCAATCAGAACTTGCTTCTTATATGGGAGTTAAGCATGTGATTACATGTGGAAATGGGACAGATGCACTTCAAATTTCCATGATGGCCTTAGGACTACAACCTGGTGATGAGGTCATTACTCCCTCGTTTACCTATATTGCGACTACAGAAGTTATTGCATTGTTGGGTCTCAAACCAGTGTTTGTTGATTGTGATTTAGATAATTTTAATATTTCTGTAAAAGAAATTGAAAAAGCGATTACTAGCAAAACTAAAGCTATTGTACCAGTCCATCTCTTTGGCCAATCATGTAATATGAAGGCGATTAAAGAAATTGCTGATAACCATAATCTTTTTATTATTGAAGACAACGCTCAAGCAATTGGATGTACTTATTATGGTTTTTCTGAAAATAAAAAAACAGGAACAATCGGAGATATAGGATGTACTAGTTTTTTCCCATCAAAAAATTTAGGATGTTATGGTGACGGAGGAGCTATTATGACTAATAATGACGAACTTGGTAAAAAAATTAAAATGATTGCTAACCATGGGCAAAGTAAAAAATATTATCATGATGTTATTGGTTGTAATTCGAGATTAGATAATATTCAAGCAGCAGTATTAAGAATTAAACTTAGAGAATTGGATAAGTATATTTTAAATAGAATAAATGCTGCTGATTATTATGATCAACATTTTAGTAAATTCCATCAATTACAAATACCTAAGAGAGATAGTGGATCTCAACATGTTTTTCATCAATATACACTAAAATTAGACGATTCAGTAAACAGAACTCAACTTATAGATTATTTGGCCTCCAAAAATATTCCTTCCATGGT
>NZID01000057.1 GCA_002691605.1 Crocinitomicaceae bacterium | reverse complement strand
AAGACACCTATGCCTATAGATATCAGTATCACTAAAAAAGATTCTAGTATTGAATGGTATAATATTCCTCTTAGAATTATGCGCGGAGTTAAAAAAAATGATATGATTGGTCAAGATTTTAATTTGAAATCTGATTGGCCATGGGTGTATGATTTTTATGAATTTGAAGTTGATATTCCAAAGGAAGAAATATTAAAAGTAGAAATTGACGCATCTACAAGAATGGCAGACGTTAATAGAAATAATAATATATGGATAAAAGACAATGTAGAAAATAAATATCCAGAAATAATATTTAAAAGTAAGTTATAACATTTTTTTTATTGCGAGAGAAAAAATTTGTTGGTTAGCAGTTTTAAAAGTCCAATATTCTTGACTATTGTTATTGTTAAAAATAGTAGGATCATAGTCTTGGTGAAATCCCAAATTAATAGTCATTAAAATAGTTGCAAAAAAATTATTTTTCAATAAATAATCTAAAGACCAATAATATTCTAATCCTAGTCCATAATAATCTGAAGACCATTTTGCCGGTATGCCAGAAACCTGCTTATTTCTGTATATATTACATTTATAATACGCTCCTAAACCATGAATAAAATTTATTTTATTTTTATGATGAATAGTTCTTCCTTTAGTGTAACTAACTAAAAAATTGCTCATAGTTAAATTCGAATTTAAATAAAATGGAGAAAATTTTAAATGTAATCTGTTAATGGTTTTTTTTTCATCTAAAAATTGATAGTCTATCAAAATCCCAAAAATAGAATCATTATATGAACTATTAGTCATATTTGTAGATATATAACTCAGAGGATTACTCCATCCTAAAGAAAATGAGTGAGTAAAATTAGAGTCAATTTTGTTGTTTTTAATTTCTTGACTGTAGCTCCCATAGTGAAATAGTAAAAATGGAAGTGAATAAATTAATTTATTCATTAGTTAAAAATGTGTAATTGATTAGTCATTACATCAAAATTAGTTTGGTAATTTTTTAACGAATAGGTGGCAGGCCCTTGAATTACCAATCCATCATAAAGCTGATATTGACTGCTATCGCAGGAGCACTCTACAAATGAATTAGTGGAGTCAACAGAAGCCTGTCCACATGGATTATCTGCATTATATGTACAGTGTCTATCGTAAGCACTAAATTGGTCAAAAGATTGTCGGTAAATAATAATGCCTTGACTTCCTCCTGATATATACTTCCATCCACCAATTGTGTTTAGTGAAGAATAGCTAGGTAACGAAATATTTATAACTTGGTCTACATGAACGTAAGGAACGATATTTTGATTTTTAGTACAATTACATAATAATAATATCGTGAAACTAACCAATGTAAAAAAACGTAACATAGTAAATTTTGATTGATTCATAAACTTGAATATAAGAATTAAATATATAATCATTTGTTTTTTAACCCAACAGTCTGCTTTTTCACAAAATAAAGGGGAATTGACTGGGTTCAAACGCAAATCAAGTTTTCAAAATTACAGTTTATCTCAAAACAATACCCAAATTTTTGAAGGTTTATCTTCAATTCAAATTCTTAGACAAGAAGCCTTAAATAAAAGAAATCAAGCAATGGCCCTAAAAGAAATTGAACAAATGCATTTAGAGAAACAAGATAAGCCTACTAGAAAAAGAATGAAATCTACCTTAAAAATGTCTCAAAAATGGTTAGCTAATAAACCCATTGTAAGGAAACGGAAAGTTATTAAGCAAAGAAAAATTATTTTGGGGCAAAAAAAATTAATTAAGGAAGACGAATAAACATTTTTTAAATTTTATTAGGCAATTGTTAAAAATTCGTTAATTATTGTTTAATTTGTATCGCTACAATTTAATAGCATTTACTTAAAAGATTGTAAATTATGTTTAAAAAAATACTTTTATTTTCCATTTCCTTTTTCATATTATCCTTAGTAAGTTATGCCCAACCTCAAGGAGGAAGTATAAAAGGTAAAGTTTTTGATGAAACTAAAGAAGGATTTCCTTTTGTAAATGTTGCCCTTTTTCAAAATGGTAATATAAGAGGAGGTGCTACAACGGATTTTGATGGTGCATTTAAAATTAATAATATTTCTGCCGGCAGTTATACACTTGAAATAAAATTTGTAGGTTATCAAACATATCGTTTAGAAGGACTTATAGTTAAAGGTGGAAAATTATTACCATTATCTCCAATTTACCTTAAAGAAGCAACAGAGCTTCTAAAAGAAGTTGAAGTTGTAAGCTATAAAGTTCCATTAATTGATAAAGATGGAGGTGCTTCTGGAGGTACAGTTACTAGAGAAGATTTGGCTAGAATGCCAGGAAGATCAGCAGCTTCTATAGCTAGCACTGTGGGGGGAGTTCAGTCAGATGCGAACGGGAACATAACATCTGTTAGAGGCTCTAGGGATGATGCTAGTTATTATTACATTGATGGAATAAAAGTCAGAGGGTCTACTAATCTTCCAAAAGCAGCAATTGAAGAAGTGAGTGTAATGACTGGTGGGGTTCCTGCCAATTTTGGTGACGCTACTGGTGGAATTATTTCAATTACTACTAGAGGAGCATCTAGAGTTTATTTTGGGGGTGTTGAAGCGGTTAGTTCGGGTATTGCTCTCGGTGAGGATGTTTATGGGTTAGATAATAATGCTTTTAATTTATTTGAAGCAACATTATCCGGACCACTTTTAATGAAAAAAGACAGCACAGGTAAAAAAACAGATCCAATTTTAGGGTTTTTTGTTTCTGGAAATTTCAATCATGTCTTAGACCCAAGGCCATTAGCTGGAGATCAATATAGACTTCGTCCAAGTTTGAGAGACTCTTTAATAGATCCTGATAAACTTGGTCCACTTAGACCAACTGGTTTTGGTTTTGGAGCTTTTTATAATACTGACTTTCTTACCCCAAATTCTTTTGAAAAAGTTAATTATCGTCAAAATGTTGATAGAACCAGAGCTTCACTCGCTGGAAAAATAGATGTAAACGCCGGTCCAAACATGAATATATCATTTGGTGCATCGGGCTCATATAATGATAGAAACTCTATGCCCAATAATACATGGTTATGGAGAAATTCTTTAATGAATTACAATAACAATGCTAATTACAGAGATTTAGATTGGCGAGCATACGGAAAATTTACACAGCGTTTTCAAAATGTTGCAGAAGACGAAGCTTCTCAAGGGGGTGTAAAAAATGCTTATTACACGATTATGGTTGATTACTCTAAAGAATATGGCTGGGTAGAAGATGCTGACCATAGGGACAATTATTTTAATTATGGACACATAGGCACTTTTGATATTTATAAGACTCCATCTTATGAATTTTCTGATTTTGATGGGAATGGTGTTTTAAATCTTGTACAAACAGGTGTGAATGATGATTCTATTCAGTTTACCCCTTCTACCACTAATGGAGATATGGCAGCTATAACCACTCAATATTTTACTCTTTATGATGAAATTGCTGGTAACTATGAAAATATTACTCAGCTATTAGATGGAGGAGCATTGCTCAACGGTAGAAGACCATCAAGTGTTTACGGATTATGGAGAAATATTGGTTACGGGTATAATGGTTCGAATCGTAGCGATAACACACAATTTAGAATTACCGCTGTAGGTTCTGCAGATATTGGAGACCATGCCATTTCCTTAGGTTTCGAGTATGAGCAAAGAACTGATAGATATTTTGGGGTGTCGCCGATTGGACTTTGGACAATTATGAGGCAGTTAGCTAATTCTCATACAGACTATGGTAGGGGTATAGACGAAAGCCGCCCTATTTATAATAATTTTGGTTCTTTTACTCAAATAAGTTTTGAAACATTAAATACTGCACCTGGTGATTTTTCCGGATCAGATCCTCAATCATTTTTTGACTACAATCTTAGAAACAGTTTAGGTTTAGACCCTGATGGGACGGATTTTATTAATATTGATGCTATGGATCCTTCAGATTTTTCACTTTCTATGTTTAGTGCAGATGAGTTATTAAATTCAGGTGACAACTATGTAACCTATTATGGTTATGATCATACTGGACAAAAAATCAGTGGTCGTCCAAGCTTTGATGATTTTTTTAATAAAAAAGATCAATATGGAAATTATACTCGACCCATTGGTGCGTTCGAACCGATATATATTGCAGGCTATATTATGGATAAATTTGCGTTTGATGACTTAATATTCAATGTTGGTGTAAGAGTTGATAGATTTGATGCCAACCAGCAAGTTTTAAAAGATGACTTTTCTTTATATCCAACTAGAACAGTTAGGGAAGTCAGTGATGTTAATGGTCAACCCGTTTCTCATCCTACCAACATTCCATCATCTGCAACAGTTTATATTAATGATATAGAAGATCCCACTACTGTTATGGGATATAGAGATGGAAATCAGTGGTTTTCATCTGATGGTGTAGCTGTAAATGATCTGGAAAGTATTACTCCTAGTGGATATGTTGTTCCACAGCCGTATCTAGTTCAGGGAGTTTCCACAGATGACGACGTAAGTTCTAATGCTTTTGAAGATTATAAACCTCAGATTAATATCATGCCTAGAATTGCTTTTTCTTTTCCAATTTCCGACGAAGCATTATTCTTTGCTCACTATGATGTACTTACGAAAAGACCTACAACAGGAAATAGGTTAAATCCCATTCATTATTTTTATTTACAAACAGGTAATATTAACAGAGTTAATAATCCAAGTTTGTTACCTGAAACTACAATTGATTATGAAATAGGATTTCAACAAGTTTTAAGTACAAGTTCGTCTTTAAAAATTTCTGGTTTTTACAGAGAACAAAGAAATCAAGTGGCTTTAGTAAATAAAATTGGAGCATTTCCTCAAACTTATTCTACTTGGGGAAATATTGATTTTGGTACAATTAAAGGAGTTACTGTTGGCTATGATTTAAGAAGAACTGGTAATATTTCAATGAGAGCTTCTTATACTTTACAGTTTGCTGATGGTACTGGGTCAAATCCTACTGCAGCGGCTAATTTAATTGCTTCAGATCAACCAAATTTAAGAACNATTTATCCTTATACTTATGATCAGCGNCACCAAATCATTACAGCCTTAGATTATAGATATGGTTCAGGTTCAAGTTATAGTGGCCCGAGAATAGGAGGAAAAGAATTATTTAAGAATACAGGAGCAAATTTAGTCGCTAATTTTGCATCTGGAATGCCTTATTCAAGGCAGCAAAGAATTACAGGTGCAGCCTTAATTACTGCTCCAACACCAATTCTGGAAGGAGAACCTTTAGGATCTAGGAAGCCTTGGAATTTTAGGGCAGATCTTCAAATTGATAAAAATATAACCCTCGAATTCGGTAAGGATGATGCCAAAAAGAAATCTGCNAATTTGAATATTTACTTACTAATGACAAATGTTTTCAATACTCTAAATATTACTGANGTATATCGTGCAACAGGAAATGCNGGTGATGATGGTTATCTAAATGCTGCAAGATTTCAAACATCTATAAGTACTCAAAATAATGAAGAAGCTTTTAGATATTATTATGCAATGAAAGCCAACGATCCATATAATTTTGGAATTCCAAGACAAATTAGATTTGGTGTGAAATTAGATTTTTAATAAATTATTTTAAGANGGATATGAGAAAATATTTGATATTATTATTTGTTGTTAACTTTTTAAGTTCTAATGCAATTTTAGCATGGAATGATCCAACAAATTCAGGAAGCAAATCAAAAAAGAATAATTCGGTAACNCTTAGGGCTGCAAATTGCACACCTGCAACAGGTAAAAAGTTTTTAGAGTTCAATAATGTTTCGGCATTAATAGAAACGGGTGGTTCTATGTGGCAAGATCGTTCTAGAAATGATGCAGCTTACGAAGTGCCTAAAGGATCTAATGAAACTGTTATTTATGCAGGTGCTTTATGGATGGGGGGTACAGATCCTAATAATCAATTAAGAATTGCTGCTTTGACATTTAGAAGTGGAAACGATTTTTGGGCGGGACCTCTTTCTGTAGACGGAGGCGGTTCTTTCGATGTAAATCAAGGAACTCTTGACTGGGGTTTTGCAGATATTTCACCTGAAGTATGTATGGAATATGATAATTTTTATATTACTGAAAGACAGGAAATTGAATTATTTAATGCCTGGTATGAATGTTCTAATGACCCTAATTGTGANGCTAGTATTGAGTATCCTGATTATTCTACACCATCTAGTATTTTNCAATGGCCAGGAAATTTTAATGTGGATTTAGATTACACTCAATCTTATGACTTTAACCTTGCTCCTTTTTATGATAGAAATAATGATGGAATTTATAATCCTGCTGACGGAGATTATCCGTGGTATGATTTAACCAATCAAATAGATTGTAGAACTAGTAGAAGGGTAACATTGTATGGCGATTATAATATGTGGTGGGTTTTTAACGATAAAGGGAATATCCATACGGAGACAAGTGGAGATCCAATTGGTATGGAAATCAAAGCCCAAGCATTTGCTTTTGCTACTAATGATGAAGTTAATTCAATGACCTTTTATAATTATGAGTTAATTAACAGAAGCTATTATACATTGAATAATACTTATTTTGCTGTATGGGTAGATTCTGACATTGGTTGCTCTGAAGATGATTATGTAGGATGTGATGTGCAAAGAGGACTCAGCTACCAATATAACGCAGATGCCAATGATGATGGTTGTCAATATGCTATTCAAGGATATCCACCAGCTGTTGGAGTAGATTTTTTTGAAGGTCCCTACCAAGATAACGATGGATTAGATAATCCACTTACTTCTGATGTTTCATCTGCTAAGAATCTTGACGGTATTCCTTACAAAGGATTGGGTATAGGATATGGAGATGGTGTGATTGATAACGAGAGATTCGGTATGAAACGATTTGTATATTTCGATAGAACTTTAAATTCTACTATATATGGAGATCCCCAAACTGGAGTTGATTTTTATAATTATATGCTTGGATTTTGGAGAGATAACACTCCATTTGTTTATGGAGGAACTGGAAATGCATCAGATGCAAATGCCACTGCAATTCTTACTAATTATTGTTTTCCAGGAGATAGTGATCCATTAAATTGGGGAACAGTTTCAGCTGGCGGTGGCTCATCGGTTCCATTTGATTTTTGGTCCGAACAATACCCTACTGGACCTGGAAGTACGCCAAACCCACAAGGAGATAGAAGGTTTGTACAAGCAGCTGGACCATTTATTCTGGAGCCAGGTGCTCTAAATAATATCACTACTGGAGTGGTCTATGCACGAGCTCAATCCCCTGATCCTTTTCAATCCGTTGAATTAGTTCGAAAGGCAGATGACAAGGCTCAGGCTTTGTTTGATAATTGTTTTAGGATATTAAATGGGCCTGATTCTCCGGAGATATCGATACAGGAGTTAGATAAGGAGTTGATATTGTATTTAAACAAGACTTCTCAGGTAGAGTCATATGAGGAGGTAGATCCTATAATTTTATCGTATGGATATGATGAGGAGGAAGCCAAGTATCGTTTTCAGGGATATCAG
>NZID01000056.1 GCA_002691605.1 Crocinitomicaceae bacterium | reverse complement strand
AGATAAAGCTAGACGTAGAGATTTATCTGATATGTTAGCAGGTGCGTCGGCAGCATTTTTAGGAACAGGTAGTGTTAAAGAAGGATTTGCAGAAACTTTTTTGTTTTTAGAAAATTCTAAATTATTTAAAATAGGACCATTAAAAGCTCCTAAATTAGGATTATCAGAAAAAGAAACTGGATTTCCAAAATAATCCTGACCACCATTATTATTTAAATAATTTGTAGTATCACTACTTCCTGAAATTAAAATTCCTGCTCCAATAGCAAGACTGTTACTTTGAATCTGATACATATTAGGATTATCAGTCCCTGAAGACAATGGATTAACAAGACTGGGGTCAGAAAAAATAGCATTATTAAGTAAATCACTGTCAAAACTTATCCTCGAAGAATCGTAAAATAAATTATGGCTAATATTTAATGTATTTAAGTTATTTTGAATCAATGTAGGAATATTTAATCCGTTAGATCCTACGTAAATTACATTGTTATAAAGGTGAACGTCTCCAATATTTGGCCAAAAATAAATCTCAGGATTAAGGGTGTCATTTACAAAAATAGTATTGTTATAAATAAAAGTTTCAGTATTGGGACATCTTGGTCCAGAACCACAATAGTTGGATACCCAAAATATTTTTCCCTTTTTATTCCATGAGACATTATTGGGATCTTCCCTGTATCCGTCATTAACACTGATATTATATCTGTAACCACAATTTTTATTATCCCCCAGTATTTCAACAAAACCACCTTCATTGTTAAAACTATAATTGTATTGAATAACTACATTTTCATTGCCGTAATCAATATGTGATCCATAAGAGTCCTGCGGACCATGAGCATTCTTGAAGTAATTATTTTGAATTACTACATCTTTACAATCAAAAGTCCACATACCGCTTCCTCTTTTCCACATTCTGGAATCTAAACTAGAACCCGTATGGTTGAAATGACAATTTTCTACTAAAACATTTTTGGACTTATTTGGAACAAATCCGGATCCACCTGTATTTATAAAATTGCAATTTTTTATAAGAACATCTGAATTTTTTACACTATCAATGTTATTGAGCCCAATTGATTTAATCCAAATCCCATAATGTCCAGTGAATGAAAGATCACAATTTTCAATAATAATATTGGAAATGGTATTTAATAATAGTGATGTGGTATCAGACTGCGTCTCTATTTTAATTCCATATCCTTTATGAATATTTTGAGTCGCAGTAGGTGATGGGAAAATATGGTGTAACTCTAAATTATTTAATGAAAACCCTTGTAAAGATCTAGTAGTGGCTACTATTTTTATACCAAAGCGTACATTTTTGCCAGAGCCCCATGTATTTAAAGCGCCTCCAAAACCAGGAAGTAATTTAACATTACCTAGTGAATCAAGATGAGAATTTTCATTGTAAAAACTTAAATTATTGATACTTATAAACTCATCGTTCATTATTAGAATACATGATTGATATCCGTTCCCATTGATAATAGCTTTATTATTTCCTCCATACGTATCTACAACAATAGGATTGTTAATATTTCCAGATCCTTTTAGCCAAAACATTCCTGTTAGTGTATCTTCAGATTTAAAAAAAATGGAATCTCCTGGTGAAAATGTAAGGGTGTTTAATTGTTGAATTGATTGAATAGGATTTTGAATGGTTAATCCAGAATTTAGATCGTTTCCAAGGGAACTACTCACATAGAAATTGGTAGCATTAATGAATACTACTTGAAAAAATAGCGAAATTATTAAACTTAATTTATTCCTAAATTTCAATTCAAATTTAATTAGTAAATAAATGTAGTACTAAAATAATAGTATTGAATGAAATTATTATCCAATTTCAACCATCTGCCAAACCCCAGATTTGATTAAAGGTTCAGCCTGTTTAAATTTCATTTCTTTAGTATCTCCATTTTGGAGATTTAAAATTTTAACTTTTTCATTTCTCCCAGGCTTTTTAGCCACGGTAACAGGTGAATTTTTTACTGGTTGTGATAAATTTTGCTGAGCCATTTCACTATTCATTTTTGTGCCCTGACTTAAATCTTCTCTACCTGCTTTNAGCTGACTTAAATCTTGGTTAGGTCTTTGGGAGGGGGCAGAAGAAACCGTGTTTTCGTTAGGATCATGAAGCTGACATTTCATTAAAAATGAAATGATATCTNTATTCATTTTATCCATCATTGACTGAAACAATTCATAGCCTTCTAACTTNTATATTAAAAGGGGATCTTTTTGTTCATATTGAGCATGATAAACGCTTTGTTTCAAAAAATCCATTTCTCTAAGATGTTCTTTCCATTCATTATCTATAAAAGCTAATGTAATATTCCTTTCAAGAGCTTTTAATGCTTCAGAGCCTTCACTTTTATATACTTTTTCAAGTTTAGCAACTACTTTTAATACCTTTCTTCCATCAGTAAATGGGATAACTATGTTTTCAATATTATCCGACTGATTTTCATAAATACTCTTTATAACTGGGTAAGACTGAGCTTTAATAGAATCAATTTTTCTTTGATATTTCTCCTTAGCNGTATGATAAAGCTTTTCTGNAAGAGCAGAAACATCTTTTTCTATCAGTTCTTTTTCAGAAAAAGGAATCTCNGTTCCAAAGTTAGAAATAACTTGATATTTACAATCTTCAAAATCTGAGTTCTGTTGACCATTCAAAACTATAGAATTTGCAATNTCAAAAATCATATTATCTAAGTCAAGATCTAATTTATCTCCAAATAATGCATTTTTTCGTCTATTATAGATTGCAGTCCTCTGACTATTCATCACATCATCAAATTCTAAGAGTCTTTTACGAATACCAAAATTATTTTCTTCTACTTTTTTCTGAGCTCTTTCAATAGACTTAGTAATCATTGAGTGTTGAATAACTTCTCCTTCTTGATGGCCCATTCTATCCATCATCTTAGCAATTCTTTCGGATCCAAAAAGTCTCATTAAATTGTCTTCTAATGAAACAAAAAATTGAGAAGACCCTGGATCACCTTGCCTTCCTGCTCTTCCTCTTAATTGTCTGTCTACTCTTCTAGAATCATGTCTTTCNGTTCCTATTATGGCCAANCCTCCAGAATCTTTAACCCCATCTCCTAATTTAATATCAGTTCCTCTACCTGCCATATTTGTTGCTATAGTTACCGTTCCTGGTTTTCCAGCTTCAGTCACCACCTCAGCTTCTTTTTGATGAAGTTTAGCATTTAATACT
The DNA here is from genome assembly GCA_002691605.1 of Crocinitomicaceae bacterium. Taxonomy (GTDB): domain Bacteria; phylum Bacteroidota; class Bacteroidia; order Flavobacteriales_D; family Parvicellaceae; genus MED-G20. The sequence goes on along the minus strand of NZID01000056.1, from coordinate 7,928 downwards.
TGATGTGGTAGCTTTTTCATTTTAAGCATTCTGGAAAGCAATTCAGAAACTTCTACCGATGTTGTACCTACCAAAATTGGTCTTCCTTTGGAGCGAATATTCTCTACTTCATTGATTATAGCTTGATATTTTTCTCTNGCAGTTTTATANACTAAATCGTTCTGATCATTTCTNATAATAGGTTTATTAGTTTTAACGACTACCACATCTAACTTATAAATATCCCATAATTCTTTAGCCTCAGTTTCTGCGGTCCCAGTCATACCAGCCAACTTATGGTACATTCTAAAATAATTTTGAAGAGTNATTGTTGCATAAGTTTGAGAAGCAGCTTCAACTTTTACGTTTTCTTTAGCTTCTATTGCTTGATGAAGGCCATCTGAGTATCTTCTTCCATCCATAATTCTTCCGGTCTGCTCATCTACAATCTTAACTTTATTATCCATTACTACATACTCCACATCCTTTTCAAATAAAGAGTANGCCTTNAGTAACTGATTCATAGAATGAATTCTTTCGGCTTTTATGGTATAGTCAGACATCATCTGATCTTTAAGTTCTGCTCTTTTTTTAGTGTCAGAAGTTTTCTGCTCAATTTCAGCAACTTTTGCTCCTAGGTCTGGTANNATGTAAAATTCTGGATCATTTTCTCCAGAAATTAAATCAATTCCTTTTTCAGTAAGGTCAATAGTATTATTTTTTTCATCAATCACAAAATATAGTGGCTCGTCTGCATTTGGCATTTCCTTTGCGTTATCTTGTAAATAAAAATTTTCTGTTTTTTGTAANTGAATTTTTATCCCAGGTTCACTTAAATATTTAATTAAGGATTTATTTTTTGGTAANCCTCTAAAGGATCTAAATAGTGAAAGTGATCCCTCTTCATAAAGTTTCTTTTGTTCTTTTTTATCAATTCCTTCTTGTTCTGACTTAGCAATTTTAGATTTAGCCTCATTTAATAGCGAATTAATTAATTTCTTTTGAAAATTAACTAATTTCTCTACTTTAGGTTTTAAGCTTACATATTCCTGTTGGTCTCCTTTTGGAACAGGACCAGAAATAATTAATGGAGTTCTGGCATCGTCAATTAATACTGAATCTACTTCATCAATAATAGCATAATGATGCTTTCTTTGAACTAATCCATCTACTTCAGAAACCATATTGTCTCTTAAATAATCAAATCCAAATTCATTATTAGTTCCAAATGTAATATCTGCATTGTAAGCTTTTATTCTTTCTGGAGAATGTGGCTGATATAAGTCTATACAATCAACCGAAAGTCCGTGGAATTGATAAATGGGACCCATCCATTGTGCATCTCTTTTGGCTAAATAATCATTCACTGTAATNAAATGAACTCCCTTTCCAACTAATGCGTTTAAATAAACAGGCAAAGTTGCAACTAAAGTTTTTCCTTCACCAGTCATCATTTCAGCAATTTTTCCTTTATGCAAGGCTGCACCTCCCATAAGTTGAACGTCGTAATGAACCATAGACCAGTCCACTTCCGTTCCAGCAGCGTCCCATTTTTTAGACCATATTGCAAAATCACCATCAATAGAAACAGCGTCTAGTTTTTTTGCTANCTCTATATCGTTATCATTTGCTTTTACTTTAAGTTGTCCATTTTCTGCCAATCTTCTAGAAGTTTCTTTTACAACAGCAAAAGCTTCAGGCATTATTTCTAAAAGAGTAGATTCTATTATTTCATTTTCTTCTTTCTCAATAGATTCTATTTGTTCATAAATAGTTTCTTTTTCAGAAATCTCTAGCGCGTATGATTTTGCCTTTTCTTTAAGTTCTTTAACTTCATTTCTAAGATCTAAATAAGAATTATTAATTATTTCCCTAAACTCATGAGTTTTTCCTCTTAGTTCATCATCGCTTATATTCTTCAACTTATGAAAAGCTTCATTAGTAAAACCAACTATAGGAAGAAGTTCATTTAGATCTTTTTGGTTTTTATCACCAAATAATTTTTTCAATAATCCGTCAAACATTTGAGTAATTTTGGGATAGCTAAAATAGGTGAATAGTTGGAATTACAACCTATGGTCAACTTAAAAAAACATAATAAAAGGGNTACTTGAATATTAATATTCGTCTTCGTTAAAAAAGAAATCTTCTTTTGTTGGGTAATCGGGCCAGATTTCTTCAATTCTATCATATATCTCCCCTTCATCTTCTATNGCCTGTAGGTTTTCAACCACCTCTAGGGGAGCNGCTGTCCGCATAGCAAAATCTATTAACTCNTCTTTGGCAGCAGGCCAAGGAGCGTCTTCCAAGTAGGATGCTAGTTCTAAAGTCCAATACATAATAATAATTGTAAGAATTGGCAAAAGTAATTTTTTTAATGAATCTGCAAAGAAAATTCAAAAAAATTAACAATTTATTTACTTTTTTTNTTATTTGGAATCCATGGTTGTTCAGCTATTTTAGCATCAAAAAGTACTTTTCTTGAAACTACAAATAGGTAATCNGATAATCTGTTTAAATATTTAATAATAATTGGACTAATGTCTGTTATTTCTGAAGATTCTATCGTAAGTCTTTCTGCTCTTCTACAGACACATCTAGCCACATGACAATAAGACGAAAGTGTACTTCCACCAGGTAAAATAAAATTTTTCATTTCTGGAAGATTTTGTTGAATTTCGTCAATGGCCTTTTCTAATTCAGTAGTTGGGTCAGCAGAAAGAGGAGGGAGATGAGTCATCATCTTGGAATTATCTCCTGTTGCTAAATAGGAGCCTATTGTAAAAAGGTGTTTTTGAATATTCGTTAAAAAAGGACCCTCATTAGAATTCATATTGTCTTTNATGAGTCCTATCCAAGAATTTAATTCATCAACAGTTCCATAAGCCTGAATACTTGAATGTGTTTTTTTCACTCTTTCTCCTCCAAAAAGTGATGTTTCTCCCTGATCTCCAGTTTTAGTGTATATTTTCATACCGGTTCTAGTTCAAATTGATTAGTTATACTATTTAAAACATGAAAAAGTTCTTNAGAGGACTCTAAAGTAACTAGTTCTGTTCTTATGGGTTTAAAATTGGGAATTCCTTTAAAATAATTTGCATAATGTCTTCTCATCTCTACAATTCCTAATCTATCTCCCTTCCATTTGATACTGAAATCTAAATGTTCTTTTACTACTTTTACTCTTTCCTCTAANGTTGGTAGAGAAAGGATTNTTCCCGTTTTCAAATAATGCTTTACTTGATTAAAAAACCAAGGATTACCTATACTTGCCCTTCCAATCATAATTCCATCAACTCCATATTTATTTTTATATTTTAATGCCTTTTCTGGAGAATCTATATCGCCATTTCCAAAGACGGGAATATTCATTCTAGGATTGTTTTTAATATCTGCGATCAATGACCAGTCTGCACTACCTTTGTACATTTGAGCCCTTGTTCTCCCATGAATAGAAATTGCTTTAATTCCTACATCTTGTAGTCTTTCAGCTACTTCTACAATATATTTAGAACTTTCATCCCACCCTAATCTTGTTTTGACAGTAACGGGAAGCGAAGTAGATTTTACAATTTCTCTAGTCATTTCAACCATTTTGGGAATATCCTTTAGAATACCAGCTCCAGCTCCTTTACAAGCTACTTTTTTAACTGGACATCCATAATTAATATCTATCAAATCGGGATTGGCTTTTTCACAGACTTCAGTAGCTTTCCTCATGGAAGAAATTTCAGATCCAAAAATTTGTATGCCTATAGGTCTTTCATATTCAAAAATATCTAGTTTTTGAATACTTTTTGCAGCATCTCTTATTAGCCCTTCTGATGAAATAAATTCGGTGTACATCATATCTGCTCCATATTTTTTACATAAAGCTCTAAATGGAGGNTCACTAACGTCTTCCATTGGAGCTAGTAATAATGGAAATTCNCCNAAGGATATATTCTCTATTTTAACCATTAANTATTTACAAAGTTAGCNATTAAGAACTAATTACTATATTTCGTTAATGAAAAAGAATATTTCACTATCTGNCAAAAGTAATNTTAGTTTGTTTTTTCTACTAATAGGAGTTACCCTAATTGTAAAAATTCTATTTAATATGATCGCAATAGGATTTATTCAAAAAATTTGGGATTTAAATTCTTTAGAAATTTATAATGATTTACAAAGTCATGAATTTAAATTCATTTATGCCCATAAAGCGTTAGCATTTTTTGATCAATTGGGAACTTTTCTCATTCCATCTACATTATTTTTATTAATAATAAATTCAATTTCTGTCAACTATTCCATTCAAATAAAAAAAGATGGTTTAAAAATTCTTTTGTATTTTTTTATTTTACTTGGTATTGCTCAGTTACTACTTTTAATTTCTTCAATTATTGAATATGATTTTTTGCCACAATCTGTCCAAGATTTTTTAATTAATCAGCAAGAATTTAATACAAAACTTCAGCAGGGGTTTATTTCTAACGGAATTTCTAGTTTTATTTTCAACATTTTATTACTTGCTATTATTCCTGCCATTGGGGAAGAATTATTCTTTAGAGGAATTTTACAAAAAATATGCATTGGACTATTTAAAAATAGAAGCGCTGGAATTATTATTACTTCTTTTGTCTTTGGCTTACTTCATTTTCAAATAGAAAACCTACTGTCTATAATTTTTGCAAGTATTTTGTTAGGGTATATTTATGAATACAGTGAAAATTTATTGCTAACTATTTTACTTCATTTTGGCTTTAATTCATTCTCTTTATTATGCATGCAAGGAATTGAAAGTGAGTATTTAAGTGAAAGAGAGTTAGACTTATTAGGGAATTATATTATCGTTCCATTAGGAATCGTAGTATCCTTATATGTAATTTCTAGAAAAAATTTTTGGGTAAAAAAATCTACTTCTCCCTATTGACTGAATATACTACTTTAAATGCTTCTGCTTCTTTGAGTTCGTCATGAACCTTACGAACGATACGCATTTCCGTTTTTTTATCTACTTTAAAAACATTAAAAAAACGGGAATCCCAAACCTGTGAATATTCAGGGTTTTTTCTAAGTTTTACTAGATATTCTCTTATTTCAGAATAATCATTAACAAGATCGTCATCTAATTGAACTCTAAAATCATCTATTTTTCCAGGAACTCTTCCTATCCAAAAATAAGAAGCCTTTATATTTTTCTCTAAATCAATAGTTTCCTTAATAGCTACTTTATCAATTTCTAACTTTTTAGATTCTTTTTCTTTGAAAACAGTAGTTACCATGAAAAAAAACAAAAGCATAAAGACAATATCTGGAAGTGCAGCTGTTGAAATTGCTGGATCTTTTTTCTTTTTACCCTTTGAAAATTTAGACATAATTTACTGTTATTGAACTGATCTGTTTTTTTCTTTCATTATTTTCTTTGGATAAACCTGCCTTATAGCAGAAATTTTCTGTTTATCACTCTCTACCTTATCATTTAATTTTTCAAAAGAAATACCGAATTTATCTTTGCATAAACTATCTCTTAATGAATTTAAACCTTGCATAATTTGGTCTAAGACATTCATATAAGTTACATATTTAGTAGAATTATCTAATTGAATTGATACAGTGGCATTATTTGGTAAAGTTTGAAAACCATCTCCAAATGCAATGCATGCATCTAACCTTCTTTTCCAAGCATCTTGTTCTATTTTAAAAAGAGGAGCATCTGGATAAACATCCAATGCGTTTTCTAAAGATTCTAGAGTATCTTCACAAATTTTTCTAGTAACGTCAATATATTCTGGTTGATTTGCTGTTCCATTTTTATGCTGATAAAATTTTTTAACGGCTCCTTGAATATCTGATATTTCTGCAAATTCTCCTTCTATACCTATTTTATCATTTTTATTGGCCATAATTTGAAGAACATTTCTTTCATTAAGCAAAAACTCCACGTCTGATTTTTGTGGTAACCTTTCCTCGTGTACCTGAGGCAGATTCATAGTAGTAGTTATTAGAAAAAATATTAGAAGCAGGAAAGCAATATCTGCCATTGAACCAGCATTGATCTCTTCAATTTCTCTTTTGGCCATTATTTTTTGATATATTTAAAGAAAGGGCTTCCAATCCAACCTACACAAGCAATAGCTATTAAAATAATTGTTGACGTAATGGCCATTTTTGCCATTACTATATCGGACTTTACAACTTGAATATTTAATAATTTACTATTGTAGTCATTTAACTCTTGGTCACTTACATTAAATGAAAAAAGATATACTGTGAGTATAAATAAAGAAAATATTCCAAGCCCAATTAAAGCTTTTATTGCTTTTTTAGAATCAATGTAAGCCAAATATACGAATGCAGCTATTACCAACCCAATTGCTAAATAAATAATTAACATCGAAAAATTAATTAAAGTAGAAACATCTGACCAAAGCGTTTCTTCTTTTTCTTTAGAAATTTCTATAGTTCTCTCAGAAAGATGAGCATTTAATTTTGTAGCTGTCATTTCAGTTGCTAAACCCTGTTCTTTTGCTTCAATTATAGCCCATTGCTTTTGTTGTTCATAGCTCATTTCTGACGGGTTGTCATCTCTCATTACCCAAATAGTGAATAATATTCCAAAAAATACTATTGAATAGGTTAAAATTTTGGTTATAAGATTTTGAGTGTTATTATCCATATTTAAAATATTATAAATAATTATTTACCAAGATTATGTTTCACTAAAACATCAATTAAGGAGATTGAAGCATCTTCCATTTGATTTACTAGAGAATCAATTTTAGAAACAATATAATTGTAAAAAATTTGAAGAATAATAGCTACTATTAAACCTGATACTGTAGTAATTAATGCTACCTTAATACCACCGGCTAATTCGTCTGGTTTTGCTTCTCCCTTAAGTTCAATTATATCAAATGCCTGTATCATACCAATAACTGTTCCCATAAAACCTAACATAGGAGCAAGAGCAATAAATAATCCTATCCATGACAAACCCCTTTCTAATAATCCCATTTGGACACCTCCGTAAGCAATAACGGATTTTTCTACCATTTCTATTCCCTCAGAGCTTCTTTCTAGCCCCTGAAGAAAAATACTTGCAACTGGTCCTCTAGTATTTCTACAAACTTCTTTTGCTTGTTCTTCACCTCCGTTAGATAAAGCTGTTTCAATATCTTCTAATAATTTTTTGGTATTAGTAGTAGCTAGATTCAAATAAATAATTCTTTCAATAGAAAGAGCTAAGCCTAAAATTAGGGCAATGAGTACAAAAGACATAAATAACGGACCACCTTCAATAAACTTAAGTTTTAAAGATTGAGAAACAGATGTTTCTTCTTCTTCCGTTTCCTGCATGGTATTCTCTTCTGTTAACTCGTTTTGTTCTTCTACAACATTATCTTCTGGAATTTCTTCCATCGTAGTTGAGTCTGAAATTTCTTCTGTTGAATCAGCAACAATAATATCAGCTGAGTCAGTTTGAGCAGAATTTATGACAACTAGTCCCAAAAATCCTAAAATAAAAAATGCTTTTTTCATATATATTGTGTATTGACTTTAATTAATTTTTTGCGGTGGCCAAATTACAAAAAAATATAGCTTTTTTACAACAAAAACATTTTATCTTATTGAAAACCTTTTATTATGTAAATTCCCCCGCTAGATCTTTATTAAAAAATTCTAAAAATTTTTGAAAATCATTTGGATATTTATTTAATAAAAACATAGATTTTACGATAGCTGCTTCAATTGTTAAATCTCTAACTCCTATAACTCCAGCATTTTTCAAATTTGCACCATTTGAGTAATTATTTTGTTCAACATATCCAGCAGCACATTGACTAACATTTAAAAAAATTAAGTTGTTTTTTGGGTCATTAATAAATGAGATGAAGTCTTTATTTTTAGGTAAATTTCCAGATCCAAACGTGAAAAGGATGACCACTTTTAAGTTGCTTTTTTGA
>NZID01000055.1 GCA_002691605.1 Crocinitomicaceae bacterium | reverse complement strand
ACAAAGATTAGATATTGATAATATCAGCAGAGGGGTTTACCTAATATCTGTCTACCAAAATGGGAACGCCAAAACTGAAAAATTAATAATTAAATAATTTTTAAAATGAAAAAAANATATCTATNCTTATTTGTTTCNTTTCTAACTGTAATCTTTTACGGTCAATGTTCTCACCAATTTAATATGTATGATTCTTTTGGAGATGGTTGGAATGGAAATGCTGTTGACATTTCAGTTAACGGATCTACTGTAATTTNTGGAGCAACTATTGCAACAGGTTCTTATAATTTTGTAAATTTCAATGCAAGTACGGGTGATGTTATAGATCTTACCAATTGGATTACTGGGTCGTGGACTAATGAAGTATCATGGGATATAACTGATGGAGATGGAGTAATTATAGCTAGCGGGTTACATTTAGGTACTACTGGTGGAGCAACTGGATTTTGCCCCACATGCCCATCTCCTCCTTTACAATTTCTTTCAGCAGGTGGTATGACTGCAAATAGTGCCAATCTTTCTTGGACACCTGGTGGCAGCGAAACATCCTGGAATATTCAGTATGGTATATCAGGTTTCCCAGTTGGAACTGGAAATACTGTAAGCGCAACAACAAATCCATTTCTGTTAACAGGACTTAATCCGTCAACNTGTTATGACTATTATATTCAAGCTGTTTGTAGTGCAAACGACTTAAGTCAGTGGTCCGGTCCTTTTACTTTTTGTACTTCTTGCCTTACAGTAACAGCTCCATATACTCANGATTTTAGTACTGGAGCTTTACCTGTATGCTGGAGCCAAAGTGCCATTACTGGAGATGGATGGAGATTTGCTGGAAATCCAGGATATGATGCCGCCAATAATGGAAGACCGTCAGGTACCTACGCCTGGATTGATTTTTCTGCAACTGATGCAGGTACGNTCATGGAAATGGTCCCCGTTGATATTTCAGCATTAACCTCTCCACAANTTGAATTTGATTACTTCTGTAATAATAGCACAAATCCAACTCCTCCAAATATATTATTTGTAGAGGCTAATAACGGCACAAGTTGGGTTTTAATTGACTCTCTTCAAATTAACTCTATACCTGCTTGGAATCCATATGCTTTTTCATTAATTGGATATGATGTAGCTGGAGTTGTTTCTATAAGATTTAGAGGAGAATCAGGAGGANCAACAAATGATTTTTATAATGACATATTAGTTGATAATGTCCATGTAAGAGAAGCTCCAACTTGTCCAAGTCCACTAGTTTCAAATTTTGGAGTCGCTAACCTTACATCAAACAGTGCTGAACTAACTTGGTTATCTGGTGGTAATGAAACACTATGGGGGATTGAATGGGGACTTTCTGGGTTTCCTTTAGGAAATGGTAATGGTGATACTACTACCTTATTTTACGGTTATCCAATATCTGGNTTGACTCCAACAACAAATTATGATTTTTATATACAAGCTATATGTGGTGCTGGAGACTCCAGTTACTGGACAGGTCCATATACGTTTACCACTCCTTGTGCTGCTTATTTTCCTCCTCAANTAGAAAACTTCTCGNCTGGATTTCCNCCCAATGCTTGTTGGGATCANGCAGGAGATGGTGATCCAGGAACNGGTCCTTCAGGAATTGGTGTGAGTAATTGGACTCAAGACGGATTTGCTAACTCAGGGACAACTGGAGCTGTAAAAGTATATCTATTTTCAACTGGCAAAAAAGAATGGATTTTAAGCCCTCAATATGACTTTTCAAATGGTGGACCATATCAATTAGAATTTGATTTTGGTGTTTTTAATGTGAACTCTTCAAGTTCAGGAATGATGGGTTCTGACGATAGAGTTGAAATTTTAATTTCAAGAGATGGAGGAACAACTTGGAATGGCATTACAAATTTTGACAACAACTATATCACTAATCCAGGAGGAAATCATGAGATTTTGACTTTGGTAAATGACAGTGGATTAGTACAATTTGCTATCTGGGCATCGGATGGAATAGTAGATGATTTAGAATCAATTGATATTATGATAGATAATTTTGCCATTAATGCCATTCCAAATTGTCCACAACCTTTAGCAATTTTAGGTTCTAATATAACTTCTGACTCNGCTTCCATAACNTGGAANGCTGGTGGAAATGAAACTCTTTGGAATATTCAATGGGGAAGTGCAGGTTTTACATTGGGAACAGGGACAATNGATACTACAAATACTACTTCTTACATATTAAGCAATTTAAATCCATCATCTGCTTACGAGTTTTATGTTCAAGCAATTTGTGGAACTGGTGACTCGAGTATTTGGTCTGGACCATTTTCATTTAGCACAAATATTCAAGGACCAGTAGGAGTTAATTGTACAACAGGAGGAGGAGCTGGTGTTATTTTTACAGATGATTTAGAATCTCAAGGAGGATGGACTGGTAACTTTGGGACAGGGACAACCACGGGAGTTTGGAATGTAAAATCTGGATCAACTAGTTCAATAGGTACTGGTCCTAATTCAGCACATAGCGGTAATTTTTATTTTTACTATGAAACAAGTGGAACTAACCCAACTTCAGGAANTATTGTTTCTCCTCTANTAGACTTNAGTACTGCTTCGGATGANGCTGAATTATCTTTTTGGNTTCATGCTTATGGAGCAGAAATTGGAACTCTTAATTTAGGGGTTAGCAATAGTCTTTCAGGACCATTTTCTACAATATTTACAACCAGTGGTCAAATTCAAACCGCAAATAATGATCCATACCAAAATGTTGGAATAAATTTATCAGCCTATTTAGGACAACAAATTTACTTGCAATTTGATTATACAAGTGGTAATAGTTTTACAGGAGATATCGCAATTGATTTTATTGAGGTTAGCTCTTGTATATCTTGCCCTGGTGTTGATCCATCTCTTTTATCTGTCAGTTCAGTTACTACAGATACTGTTAATCTTAATTGGTTAGGAACTTCCAATCATAATTCTTGGCTTGTTTATTTAGTCCCTAGTGGAAGTTCAGTTTCAAATACAATACCTTTTTTTGTAACTAACGATACGGTAAGTCTACCAGTTAATCCAAGTACTACCTACAATTATTATGTTTCAGGAATATGTACAAATGGAGATACTAGTTTACTTGCAGGTCCATATTCATTTACATCTGCATTTCAATGTCCCCCAAATGCCCAATGCTTCACATATAATACTGGGGATATACCTACGGAATATGGAGTCTCTAATGCTGGTCAACTCTCAAGTTGTGCTGGGATGGTAGAAGCTGTAATTCCTGCTGGTTTTATTCTTGACAGCATACATACGTCTTATGATATGACTGCTGCAGGTGGAGCATGGATGAGTGAGCAAAGGTCTTGGCTGTATTTACCCACTTTAAATATTGGAGAATCCAATATCACATCTGGGAATGGTGGTACAATAGCAGGAACTGAGAGCTATTCGAGAACTGCTAATTTTATGTCTGGATTAAATGCTACAGATACGATAGCCATCGAATTACATGCAGGCAGAACATGGGGTGGATCTGGATGTGGAACGAATTACAATAAAGTTGATAACCAAACATGGATGGTTATTGCTTATTATGGAACTATTCCAACTTGTCCTCAACCAAATTCTTTAAATTTAATTAATGTCGGGTCTGATAGTGCCACATTAACTTGGTCAACTTTTGCTACTGACTCTTTGTGGAATACCTACATAGCTCCCAGTGGAGTTTCACCAAACAATAGTCACTTGATATTATCTAATAATGATACTATAATTCTATCTGGATTAAGTCCATCAACAACTTATGATTTTTATGTTCAAACTATATGTAATGCTGGTGACTCAAGCTATTTAAGTGGTCCTATAAATTTTACAACAAATTGCGCAGCTGATTCTGCTCCTTATTTCACTAACTTCGATTCTGGATTTCCGCTATGTTGGAGCCAAGAATCAGTTAGTGACATGTTTGACTGGACTTTAAATTCTGGAAGTACCTCATCAACCAGTACTGGTCCAAGTCAGGACATGTCTTCAAATGGTAATTATATGTACATTGAGACTTCATCTCCGAGGACAGGGGGTGATAATGCAATTTTATATTCACAATCTGTAGATATAAGTACTTTAGCTGCTGCCGAACTTAGATTTTTTCATCATATGTATGGAGCTACAATAGCTGATTTAACTATTGAAATATCGGATAATGGAGGACAATCATACAACCCCATTTTCTCAAAATCTGGAGACCAAGGAAATCAGTGGAATGAAGAAATTGTTTCTATTGCTGCATATTCTGGTATTGTCAAATTTAAAATAACTGGAACTGTTGGTGGTTCTTTCACTGGAGACATAGCAATAGATAATTTTGAAGTAAGAGAGGGTCCTCAAAATGATGTTGGAATAATTTTAGCAAGCCTTCCCTCTGCTTCTACCGGTTGTGAAGTAGATAGTTCTATTGTTACTGCTACTATTTTTAACTTTGGCTACCTTCCACAAACAGGATTTAACGTTGAATATTCTTTAAATGGAACTCCAACAGTAGAAACTGTTTTTGACACTATCCAGCCATGTGATTCTCTCCTTTTTATTTTTGCTTTGCCTGTTGATCTTACTCAGGATGGATCTTATAGTTTTGATTTCTCTACTAACTTACCTAACGATGATAATACTGGAAATGATGCATTTGGGACAACACTTACCTACGAAAACTATTACACACCTATTGCTCCAACTGTAACTGACGATACTGTTTGTGTTAATTCCTATTACCCCAACGGAAACGTAGCAACATTAATTGCATCTGGTCCATTAGGAGTTGATATTGATTGGTTTGATATTTCAGGAAACTATATTGGAACTGGTGATACTATGACGACTGACACCATAAATACCACAACTAGTATTTTTGTAGCTTATAAAGAATTAGCTCCTGGAAATATAGGTGCAGTAAATAACACCTTTGGAGGTGGTGGATATTACAACTTTTTTACAGATGGTCTTTTATTTGATGTTTACAGTGACATGACTATTGATTCTGTAACAATTTATCCTTCAGATACTGGTACAGTTGGTATTATTATACAAAGCATTTTAGGAAGTACCATTTTTAATGGAACTTATACCATTAATGCTCCAATAAATACAGTTTCAGGACATAAAGTTCCTATTGGAGTAAATATACCTGCTGGATTAGGCTATGGTATGTATATATCGGCCATTAGTCCAGGAACCTTATCTCTATACAGGAATACTACCAATGCTTCTTACCCTTATGATTATGGAAATATTGCATCTATAATAAGTGCATCAACAGGGTCAACTGATTTTTATTTCTTTTTTTATAATTGGGATATATCAACTATAAGTTGTTATAGTGATTTGGAAGAAGCAGAAATTTATGTAGATAATTGTACGGGAATTTATGGTGAATTAATATCTAATTTTAATATTTTTCCCAATCCAAATAATGGAGAATTTGAAATCAAATTATCTTACATTGGAGAAAATACAAGTATTGAAATAATAGATCTCAATGGTAAATTACTATATCAAAACAGATTGAATAATAAAACTCAATTTATTAATGTTAGTTCAATTAGTAGAGGAATTTACCTTATTTCACTTATCGAAAATGGAAGAAGAAAAACTAAAAAATTAATTATTAAATAACTTTTAAGCTAAAAAAGGGTTTTCTTTTTTTTCCCTGCCAATTGTAGTTTCACCTCCATGTCCAGTGTACACTATTGTTTCATCTGGTAATTGAAATAAATTATTTTTTATGGATTGAATTAATTGATCGTGATTACCTCCAGTGAGGTCTGTTCTTCCTATACTACTTTCAAATAAACAATCTCCATTGATAACAAAGTTATTTTCTTTAGTATAAAAAGCAACGTGTCCTGGTGAATGTCCCGGGACAAATAATACTTGGAACTCAATATTCTTAAACTTTATAAATGGGTCTGAAGTGAAATACAAAGGTTTTTTTGATGGAAAAAAAGTATTTGGGATTCCGTATAAGCTACAAACTTTTTCAAATGAATTATACGTTATATAATCTTCATTATGAATCCATAAATCAACATTGTACTTTTCTAAAATATAATGGGTTCCAAACATATGGTCTAAATGACTATGAGTATGTAGAATAGCATTTATAATTAGTTGATGATGATCTATATACTCATCTATTTTATTTCGTTCTGTCTTATAATAACATCCAGGGTCAATTATTACAGCATCATTTGATTCATTTGAAACAATAAAAGTATTTTCTGAAAAAGGGTTAAATGTGAATTTTTTTACTTTTAACATTTTATAAATTTGAAAATTCAAGGTTTAAACAATGGCATGAATTTAGCTATATTTATAATTGTAAGTTGAGATTTTTTTTAGTTATAGCATATTTGATATTCTTTAATACTAATTTTTCACAGTATTATACAGGATCTAACATCCCTTTTGGGCAAAATAGGGTTCAATATAACCCTTTTTATTGGCAATCATTTGAATTTCAAAAATCTAAAATATATTTTACTAAAGGTGGAGAAAAAAATGCAAAATATGCTGCAAAAATTGCGTATGAATATCAATTATCTCTAGAGAGGTTTTTAGACTACTCTATAGAAGAAAAAGTACACTTAATCATCTTTAATTCACATAGTAAATTTAAGCAAAGTAACATAGGATTAAATAATGAGATTTCTTCCAATGTAGGAGGGACATCAAATATTGACGGAGAAAAACTATTTGTGTATTACAATGGAGATCACTTGGATTTTAGAAATCAGATCAAAAAAGGATTGGCTGAAATACTAGTCAATAAAATTCTTTATGGAACAGATTGGAAACAAGCCGTCAAAAATACCACTTTTAGTAACTTGCCTCCATGGTTCAAAAAAGGTCTTATAAATTACCTTGCATTAGACTGGAATACAGAACTTGATTCAAGACTCAAAGATTTAATTTTAAGCGGCAAACCTAAAAAATTTCAATCTTTATCAAAAGACGAATCTATCCTATACGGACAAGGACTATGGCGTTATGTTGATGAAGTATTTGGAAAAAATATGATCCCAAACTTAATGTATATGATGAAAGTTAGTAAAAGTATAGAAAGCGGATTTTTATACGTTCTTGGAATATCATCAGAAATGATTCAAAAGGACTTTATAGATCATTATCATTTGCAATATTCTAATGATTTAACTAACTCCCTATCCCCATATGAAAATGAAATAAATTTTAATGCAAAAAAAAAACAGAATCTACAGGAACTTAAAAGTGAGTCCTGACGGTTCAAAAGTGGCATTTGTAGAACATTATCTTGGTCAATACAAAGTGAAATTATATGATATTAAAAAACAAAAATCAAAAACTGTTTTAAAAGGAGATTATAAACTTAATAGAATTCCCGATCTCACACAACCTATATTAAATTGGCATCCCAAAGGAAAGATATTGGCGATTTTTGAAGAAAAGAAGGGAAGCGTTTGGTTAAACTTATATGACACCAAAGAATATAAGAAAAATTACAAAGAAATTTTCGGGTTAGAAAAAATTCTAAGTGCTTCATATAATTGGAAAGGTAATAGAATGATTTTATCAGCTGTAAAAGATAGTTATACTGATATTTTTGAGTACACTGTTTTAGGTAATAGTCACATTCAATTAACTAATGATAAATACGATGATTTAGAGCCAACTTATTTTTCAAATGCTCAGGATATTATATTTAGCTCTAATAGAAAAAATGTAATATCAAATAAAATTGATTTTGATAAAGATTTTGATTTATATAAAATGGATTTAAAAAAGAAAAAAATAATCCCACTAACGAATTCCAATGATGTTAATGAGCGGAGCCCGTACGCATTGAAAAATAAGAATTATCACTTTATTAGTGATGAAAATGGAATATATAATCATTATCAGACAATTACAGATAGTACTATAAGTCATATTGATACTATTATTCATTATAGATATATTAATAGTAGTCAACAACTATCCAATTTAAATAGAAATATTTTAGAATTTAATATGAACGGTAATTCGACTCATTATGGAATTTTAATTAAAAGCAATAATGAATTCTCTATTTTGTTAGGAAATATAAATAATACTGTCATTTTTGAAGAAAATAATGGGGATACCTATTTTAAAAGTTTATCCAAGAGAAAATACAAGGTTGATGGAATTTCTAATTTGAATTATCAAAATAAGGAAATAGACATTTACAACTATAAATTCGAAGATGAAAAGAGATTTTCTAAAAAATCACAAAATCAAAAATCCCTAAGTAATTCAAATTCTGAAGTAAAATTTCCAGGTCAAAAAATATATAATCTCAATTTTACTATTGGAGAATTTATAATGCAATTAAATCCAACTTTTAATAATCAAGCTTATCAAAGGTATAGTAAATCTGGGTTTAAAAATGCAGGTTTTGATGGCTTTACCTTAATTCAAGCAAAAGATGTCTTTGAAGATTATAAAATTAGTGGCGGCATAAAAGGTCCTGTTCAATTAAATAATATAGGTCTAATTGCTATTTATGAGAATCTTAAAAAAAGATTGGATAGTAAATTTCAATTTTCAAGGCAATCTTTTGAGGATTTTTTCAGTGATGATATCATTAATAAAACTATTGTAAATGATTTTAAACACCAATTTTCTTTCCCATTTAGTGAAGTAAGTAGCCTAAGATTTACGTCGAATATAAGACATGATAAAGTAGTAACATTAAGCAATTCTCCAAACACTCTGAACACACCAAATAAAAACTTTTTACTATATGGAGGATTGTTAGAGTATGTGTTTGATATAACAAGACCGATTGCACTTAATATAAATAACGGCTTTAAGTTTAAAAGTTGGATAGAAGGTTATAATGATTTTTTAAGTCCTCAAACTGATTTTTTTGTTTTTGGAATGGACTTAAGAAACTATCAGAAAATTCATAGAAATATTGTTTTAGCTTCTAGATTAGCTGGGAGTACTTCTATAGGTTCTCAAAGACTGTTATATTATTTAGGTGGTGTTGATGGTTATTTGTGGGCTCAATTTGATCCCACCATACTACCTGATCCTAATATGAATTTTCAATTTCAAACTATTGCTACTCCAATAAGAGGTTTTTATCAAAATGCTAGAAATGGTAATTCATTTGTAGCAATAAGTAACGAATTGAGAATTCCTCTTTTTAGCTATTTTTCAAATAAACCACTTAGCTCAGATTTTCTTGAAAATTTTATGCTTATTGGATTTAATGATATTGGAGCAGCTTGGACTGGGAAAACACCTTATTCAACCGAAAACTCATTCAATAGTTCAATAATTAATGGCCACAATTACACCATAAATTTAAAAAGTCAAAAAGAACCTATTATTTACAGTTATGGATTTGGAGTTAGATCTCGTATTTTTGGATATTATGTTAGATTAGATTGGGGTTATGGAATTGATGACGGGATTTTAATGCCTTCAATTAAACAATTATCTTTATCGTTAGATTTTTAACTATATGATGGATATTACAACTTTAATAACATTAGCACTTATCGGGATTGTAGCGGGAATAGCTAGTGGATACATTGGTATAGGTGGTGGAATAATTATTATTCCAGCTCTGATTTATTTCTTAAAACTAGATCAATATCAAGCCCAAGGTATTTCTTTAGCTTTAATGTTGCCCCCTATTGGGATTTTAGCTTTTTACAACTATTACCAAAATGGTACATTCAATTTAATGGTGGAAGGGGTTATTAATAAAAATATACTTGTTTATTATGCTTTAGTAATGGCTGTTTTTTTTGTCTTGGGAGGATGGATAGGATCAAAACTTAGTTTTAAAACACCGATTCATATAGTTCAATTAATTTTTGGGGGAGTTATGTTTTATGCTTCTATGAAAATGATTTTTAATGGAATTCAGCATTATTTCAAATGATTGAAGAAATAAAAAATATTGCCCAAAATAATTTTCCTAAAATTATTGAAGTTAGAAGGTATTTACATCAAAACCCAGAGCTGTCTTTCAAAGAATTTAATACCTCTAAATATATTCAATCAATACTTTCAGAACATAATATTTCATTTACAAATGGACATGTTGAAACTGGAATTATCGCTACTGTACAGGGAAATAATCCCATGGATAAAGAAATTTTGCTCCGGGCTGATATAGATGCTCTTCCAATTCATGAAGAAAATGAAGTTGATTATTGCTCAAAAAACAATGGTAAAATGCATGCTTGTGGTCATGATGTTCATAGTGCATCACTATTTGGAACAGCATTAATATTAAATCAATTAAAAAATAAATTTAATGGTACTATAAAACTTGTTTTTCAACCTGGTGAAGAAAAAATTCCAGGGGGAGCTAGTTTAATGATTAAAGATGGATTACTTAAAAACAATCCTCAAGCATGTTTTGCTCAACATGTTTATCCAGATCTTCCTGTAGGGAAAGTGGGTTTTAGACCTGGAATTTATATGGCTTCTGCAGATGAAATTTATGTGACTGTAAAGGGAAAAGGCGGTTATGCTGCATTACCCCATCTATTAAGCGACCCCATTTTAATGGCCTCACAGATTATACAAAATTTACAGCAAATTATAAGCAGATATAATAACCCTGGTAATCCTTCTGTACTATCCTTTGGATTTATTGAAGGCAACGGAGCAACAAATATTATTCCAGATACTGTTACTATAAAAGGAACCTTTAGAACTTTTGATGAAGATTGGAGGTTTAAAGCACATCAAAAAATGAAACAAATAGCCAATTCAATTTGTGAAAGCGGTGGAGGTTCTTGTGAATTTGATATTAAAGTAGGTTATCCTTTTCTTGTCAATGACGAAGCAATTACCCAAACCTCCATTAAAGCTGCAAAAAATTATCTTGGAAAAGAAAATGTAGTGGATTTAGATTTAAGGATGACTTCAGAAGACTTTGCATTTATAAGTCAAAAAAGGCCATCTTGTTTTTACAGGTTAGGGACAGGAGATGGAAAGACTGTAAAAAGGTTGCATACTTCCAAATTTGACGTTGATGAAAAGTGTCTTAAAATTTCTTCAGGATTAATGGCTTATATGGCATTAATGCAAATTATTAAATAATAATAAAATGTCGCTTTTATTTGATTATATTACATAATAATTGTTTGTCTAAATGAATACTGTTAAAACTGATTTAAAAGCATCCTTACTTAAATATTTTGGTTTTGATTCTTTTAAGGGAGAACAAGAAAAAGTAATCTCTAATTTACTATCAAATAAAAATACATTTGTTATTATGCCCACAGGAGGAGGGAAATCCCTTTGTTATCAACTTCCTGCATTAATATCTAAAGGTACTGCTATTGTAATATCTCCGCTTATTGCATTGATGAAAAATCAAGTAGATGCCATTCGTCAAGTAAGTGATAACGATGGGGTAGCTCATTTTTTGAACTCTTCTTTAAATAAAGGTGAAATTTCTAGAGTGAAAAATGATGTAACTAATGGATTAACTAAATTGTTATATGTTGCTCCAGAATCATTAACTAAACAAGAAAATATAAACTTTTTAACCAATATTACCATTTCATTTTTTGCTATTGATGAGGCACACTGTATTTCGGAATGGGGACACGATTTTCGTCCAGAATATAGAAGATTAAAACCTATAATTAATGCTATTGATGATGTTCCTATTATTGCTTTAACTGCTACTGCTACACCAAAAGTTCAGACTGATATTCAAAAAAACTTAGGAATGACTGATGCCACAGTTTATAAAGCATCTTTTAATAGAAGTAATCTATTTTATGAAGTAAAACCAAAGAAGAATGTTCAGAAAGAGATCATAAGATTTATAAAACCTAGAATCGGTAAATCTGGAATTATTTATTGTCTAAGCAGAAAAAAAGTAGAAGAAATCGCTCAATTATTACAAGTTAATGGAATATCCTCCCTCCCGTACCATGCAGGTTTAGATCCTAATACTAGAGCAAAACACCAAGATATGTTTCTAATGGAACAAGCAGATGTTATCGTGGCTACAATTGCATTTGGAATGGGGATAGATAAACCAGATGTAAGGTTTGTAATTCATCATGACATACCAAAATCTTTAGAAAGTTATTATCAAGAAACTGGAAGAGCAGGCAGAGATGGAGGAGAGGGACATTGTTTGGCTTTTTATAGTTATAAAGACATTGAAAAGTTAGAAAACTTTTTGCATGGTAAACCCCTTGCAGAACAAGAAATAGGACAACAGTTATTGCAAGAGGTTGTAGCTTACTCAGAAACTAGCATCAATAGAAGAAAGTTTTTATTACATTATTTTGGTGAAGAATTTGATGAAGAAAATGGCCCTGGAGCTAAAATGTGCGATAATTCACAAAATCCAAAAGAAAAAATTGAAGGTAAAGAGTTTATAAAGCTAGCACTCGAAGTGGTAAAATCTGTTAATGGAAAACATAAGGTTAAATATTTTGCACATATACTAACTGGGAAAAAAACAGCTGAAATAAAAACATATAAAGGAGACGAATCTCCGTTTTTTAATAAAGGCTTTGAACAAGATGAACATTTTTGGCATGCTGTTTTTAGACAAATAATAGTCTTGGGATTAATCAAAAAAGAAGTAGAGTCCTACGGAACATTAATGGTCACTAAAAAGGGAGATGAATTTTTAGCTCATCCTTACAGCTCCATGCTTGTTAAAGAACACGACTTTAGTGACACCGATGACCATGATATTATAGTTAATCAAAAAAGCGGTGGAGGTGCCCTAGACGAAAAGCTATTTAAGATGTTAAAAGACTTAAGGAAAAGTATTGCAATAAAGAAAAATATTCCGCCATTTGTTATATTTCAAGATCCTTCCATTGAAGAAATGACCATGCAATATCCTATTTCGATAGACGAACTACAAAATATTAGTGGCGTGGGAATAGGAAAAGCACAAAGATATGGATTACCATTTTTAGAATTAATAAAAAAATATGTTGATGAGAATAACATAGAAAGAGTCCAAGACTTTGTTATGAAAAGTGTGGTCAATAAAAGTGGTCAAAAAGTTAATATAATTACCAACATTGACCGAAAACTTCCTCTTGAGGATATTGCAAAAAGTCAAAATAAAAAAATTGAAGATCTTATTAACGAAATAGAAAATATAGTTGCTTCAGGTACTAAAATCAATATAGATTATCACTTAAATACTATCCTAGATGAAGAAGCACAAAAAGAAATCTATGACTACTTTTTAGAAGATGCTGAAAGTGACGACATTAAAGATGCTTTTGATGAATTTGAAGGTGATTACAGTGAGGATGAACTTCGATTAATGAAAATAAAGTTTATGAGTGAAATGGCTAATTGAATATTTTAATATTGTATCTTTTTTCAAATCCTTTTATTCCTGAAATTCCACCAGAATGTAATGCTACTACCGTTTTATCTTTAAAAACCTTATTTTTTCTTAGCTGATCGACTAAACTATAGAATAATTTTCCAGAATAGATAGGATCTGTTTTGATCCCAGTAACTTTATAAAATTCCCTAATAAATAGAATTAATTCTTTATTATATTTTGCATACCCTCCAAAGTGATAATCATGAGATAATGTAAATTGTTGAATAGATAAAAGTTTTTTCATTTGAAGATGATGCCTTTTAATTATCTCATTTTGAATTTTCTTCGCTCCTTTTAAAACTACGGTTCCAAAACACTTTTGTACACTACATAGAGACGATACTATTCCAGAAAAAGTGGCTCCTGTCCCAACTTCACAAAATATTACATCAAAAGGCATCGTAATTTCTTTAACTATTTTTTGGCATCCATAAATACCAAAATAATTAGCCCCTCCTTCAGGAATAAAATAAAAATCTTTAAAAGATTCATTAACTAAATCATTTATCCATAAACTATCTTTATACTTCTCTCTATTTATATATTTTATTCTAGCATTAAAAGATAAACATTGCTTTAATATATTATTGATAGGAAAGGATGGTTCTCCCCTAACTAACAAGGTACAGGGTATTTTATACTCATTACAAATATAGGATAATGCCAGAATGTGAGAAGAAAAAGCTCCTCCCATACTTACAATTCCATGTTTACTAATTGATTGAAAATGTTGTAAATTATATTTTAATTTTCTCCATTTATTACCCGAAATAACATCATGTATTAGATCATCTCTTTTAATATATACTAGATTATCAATACCATAAAAAGATAAATCTAGTTCTTGTAAAGGAGACGCACTAAGATTCATTTATATTAAGTTGTGGCGTGATGTAAAATCTCTAATACTGTTCTAAAAGCGACACTTTTATTGCCATACGCCGCATGATATTCTTTTTGAAGTTCTAAAGAAAATTTTTTTTTATAGTTATGATAGTCTTCCCAAGATTTTAACAAATATTGGATGCTGTAAGAAACACCTCCTTCTTCTTCAGCATGGATTTTAGCAATTTTATTTTCTATAAATAGTCCTGTAGCCAAAACATTCGGAACGTGAACCTCTTTCATCCATTTTAACCAATTTGTGTGAACATCATAATCAATACTAACTGTAACATTGTAAAGAATCATTAGGAGTTTTTTAAAATTTTCCCATTAGTGTTTCCAGCAAGTTTTCTGTATCTTTTTCTTGCATCTGTGATATATAGACTTCCTGGATGCTCAAAAAGGAGTGTTTTAAAATATTGTTTTGCAGAGTCCATATCTTTTAAATTTTCTTGATAAATACAACCAATTAAAAATAAAGAATTATCTAATAAAATTGAACTAGGATAATTCTTTACTAGTTCTATTAATTGATTTACAGCTTCATGGTATTGATGTTGCCTTAAAGAGATTTTAGCCTTTCTAAATATTATTTCATCATTTAATGAATGGTTTTGGAAGTTATTTAAAATCGAATCATAAAGCTTTGAAGCTGCATCGTATTGTTGTTGTATTGAAAGCATATCAGCATATGAAAACAGCTTCATGGGTGTTTCGGACGTGTCCATATTGTAGTTGTCTGTAATTAATACAGAAAGTTCTAAAGCATCATTAGCAATTAATTTTGATGTGGAAGCTTTAAGAACATCTAACTGAGCTTGACACCAGTCATATTCTCCTGAGAAATAATACACTTGAGCGTTTTTAAACTTTGCTTGGTGGCCTATAGCGTCACTTTTAAATTCTTTTTCAATTTGTTTATACATTAAAGAGGCTTCCCAAATATTGTCTTGATAAACAAGAATGTCTGCTAATTTTAATTTTGCATTTGCTTTTAGTCTTGCTTTCAAACTGGGTAATGACATTGCCTGATTTAAATGCTCTTTAGCAGATTTTATATCTTTTAAAAAATAAGCTTCGATTTCAGAGAGATCCACTAATAAGTCGTATTTTCTTAAAATATTATTATAGATATTTTTAGTTGTATTTAATTGATTCAATGTTAATAAATAACTTGATTTTAATTCTTCTAACTCAGCTAATTCAATTGCAGATCCACTTAATAATTTAGTTTTTAATGTTAATAGTCTTAAATTTTTTGCTTCTAAAATATTTTCAATAGACGAACTCTGTTCAATTATATAATTAAAAGATGTTAGCGCGATATTAAAACTCTCATTATTTAACGCTGTTTTTCCAAGCTCTAAAATTTCGTCTCCATTTTNATTTAACTTTTTATCTAGTGATTTAATTTGAATGAAAGCATTTTCATAATCATTGTTAAGCATATAAAACCAAGCCAATAGTTCTACAAAAATCAATTTTTTTGGATTTTTTTGGATTTTTTGGATTATTGATTTTCTTAATATTTCCTTTTCTTTTATTTGTAATTCAAAGTCAATACTGTTGACCAATCCGTTTTGAACTGAGTTAATGAATCTATCATTCACAAGTAACATCTCAAAAAAAGTATCAATCATTTTTGAAGTGTTTCCTTGTCTATTATAAATTAGTGCAATTTTAGAATGAAAAGCGAGTAAATTTCTAGAACTGACCGACTCATATTTCAAATAAGCTTGTAATGCTTTTTGCGTTTCTCCTACTCTCTCAAATGCTACTCCTAATTCAGAAACAGATTGATAAGAAGAGTTTTCCTGAATTTGATTTATTGCTTTATCAAAAATTTGCTCTTTTTTATCTTGCTTTTGGTTGAATTCAAAAAGAACAGCTAGATCTACTAAAAGACTTAATTTATTTGGGAAAGATTTAATTTGATTTTTACATAGCTTTTCAGCCTCTTTAAATCTCCCTATTTCTAATAAAGTAGATTTATAGTTTTTGTAAATTTTGGATAAATATTGGGGCTCTTTAGCAATTTTTTCATAATAAAGATGGGCCTTTTCATAGTCTTGATCGATGAAATATTTTTGCGCTAATTGTAAGTCAATTTCTGTTATTTGACCAAATGAAAAATTAAAAGTCAAAAATGATAAAAAGAAAAAGAGATTATAGGGCTTTTTTAGAACAATATTTTTCAGCATATAATTTAATAGGTTCATACAAACTATCACTAACAGAACTTATAAATTCATAGATTTCTAACAATTCTAATACATCATCAGAAATTTTCTGAATATTCTCTTCTTCTAACTCTAAATATATATTTATAGAATCAACGGGAATTAGCTTGTTTTNCAAGTCAAGATTTAAATTCTGTATTTGAATAATTTGATTTTGTAAGTTTTTTTTAGCTATACTGAATGTAGCTAAAAATTGAGGACATGTTTTTTTTAATCCCTTATAATTATTCATTCTTATTGAAAAAGATTTTTCTAGAGTATCTACACAGGACTTAACCAATTCAATATTTTCCTTATAGCCATTGTAGGCTTTAGTGACTTTACTAGAATTTACTTCAGAAAAGCTTTTTTCTAAATTAGATAGTTTAGATTCTAATATATCTATCCTTTCTTTTTGATTATTACTACAACTGCATGTAAATAGAAAAATTAGAACATATAAAAATTTATTCATCAGCAGTTTAAATTTTATTGAATCCTGTATATGGCTGTAAAATTTCAGGGATATGTATGCCCTTTTCAAATTGGTTTATTTCTAATATTGANGCCATTATTCTTGGCAATGCTAAAGCACTTCCATTAAGTGTATGAGCTAATTGAATTTCTTTATTTTTATTTCTATATCTTAATTTAATCCTATTTGATTGATAGGTCTCAAAATTAGATACTGAACTTACTTCCAACCATTTATCCTGACCAACAGAATAAGTTTCAAAATCATATGTTAGGGCTGAGGTAAAACCAAGATCGCCACCACATAATTTTAATTTTCTGTAAGGTAATTTCAATTTTTTTATGAGGGTTTCCACATAGTTTGCCATTAGCTCCAAAGTTTGATAACTTTCCGAAGGTTTCGTTATTTGCACAATTTCAACTTTGTCAAATTGATGAAGTCTATTTAATCCTCTTACTTCTTTACCATAAGAGCCGGCTTCTCTTCTAAAACATGGTGTATAGCCAACATGTTTTANAGGAAGTTGGTCTTCATCTAAAATTTCATTTCTATAAATATTTGTTATTGGAACTTCAGCGGTGGGAATTAAATATAAATCATCATTTAAAATATGATACATTTGACCNTCCTTATCNGGTAATTGACCNGTACCAAACCCTGAGTCTTCATTTACTAAATGCGGNACAAGAAGTTCTTGAAACCCTTGTTGATTCGCTTGGTTTAAAAAAAACTGAATTAATGCTCTTTGTAAAATAGCTCCTTTGCCCTTATAAACAGGGAATCCAGCACCAGTAATCTTTACCCCTAATTCAAAATCAATCAAATTATATTTACTGGCTAACTCCCAATGAGGTAAAAAAGTGTTTTTGGAAAAATCACTTATTTTATTGGTAAATATAATTTCGTTATCAGCTTCTGATTTACCAGCAGGAACAGTATCATGTGGTGTATTGGGAATTTTATATAATAATTCTTTAACTTCTTGATCAAGGTTACTAAAAGTTGATTTAAGGTNTTTTATTTTTTCTTTAAGTTCTGAGGTTTCAGTTTTTAAATTAGCAGCTTTTTCAATAGCTCCATTTTTATATAATTTACCTATTTCAAAAGACAAGGTGTTCATTTTTGAAGATAAGTTGTCTAACTGACTTTGAGTGTCTCTTTTTTTTAAATCAAGATTAAAAATTTCATTAATTTCTTTCGAAACATCTTGTTTTCTAATTTTTAAAATCTTTTCAATGATCAAATCCTTTTCGCTTCTAATTTTTTGAATTGGCAGCATTCTTTCTTGGTTATTTTAATGTAAAAATATCAAAAATGAAATTAGTATGATATAGAATTAAAAAAAGCGTTAAAAGCGCTTTAATTTTATGTATATAAGATTGATACTATTTTTCTAATGGTGTGACTGAAACAAAGGATTTATTGTTGGCCTTTTTTCTAAATTCAACTATTCCGTCGGTTAGGGCGAAAAGTGTATGGTCTTTACCAATTCCTACATTAACACCTGGATTATGTTTAGTTCCTCTCTGTCTTACTATAATATTTCCTGCGATAGCTAACTGTCCACCAAATATTTTGACTCCTAATCTTTTTGACTCTGACTCTCTTCCATTATTGGAGCTTCCTGCTCCCTTTTTATGTGCCATAATTAAGTTTTTTAAAAAATTAACTCTCTTTTTTTCCTTTTGAAGCAACTTTTGTTGCCTTTGTGGATGCCTTTTTAACTGCTGATTTTTTGGGACTAGCTTTTTTAGCTTCTACTTTCTTATCCTCATTTTTTGGAGTGGTTTTTTTAGAAGCTGACTTTTTACCAATTTCTTGGACTGTTATTTCAGTAAGTCTTTGTCTATGTCCATTTTTAACTGCGTATCCTTTTCTTCTTTTCTTTTTAAATACGATGACTTTATCTCCTAGAAAATGCTGTTCAATTTTAGCTGTAACTTGTATTCCATTAATTGAAGGTGCTCCAACAGTTACTTTCCCTTTATCGTCAAGTAAAAGAACATTGTCGAAGGTGATTTTAGAACCTGGCTTGGCATCTAGTTGGTGAACAAAATATTTTTGGTCTTTTTCGACTTTAAACTGTTGGCCAGCTATATCTACAATCGCATACATTTTTTAAAAAATTTTAAAGTTTACTTATTTAAGGCTGGCAAATGTAACTACTTTTATCCACTTCTCACAATTTGACCTTAATAAATACCATGTAAATTGTATTAAGAAGAATTTAAGTTTGGTAAATTAACCATAGAATTTAATTTAAATATAAAACTTTATGAAAGTCTTTTAAATGGAAAAAGAGTTCCCTAAAAAATATTATGAAAAACTAGAATTAAATGAGTTTAAGTTAAATTCTTTATTAGAAATAACTAAGGCTATAAATAATAACCTTTCCATTGATAATATTTTAAAAATTTTTGAATATATATTAAGAGAGCAATTGGGAATTAGTAAATTAATTCTATACGCATTTGATAGTAAAGAGTGGAATTGTATACTTCACTTTGGTTCTCGGGGATTAAATAAAAAAATTAACGTTTTCAAGGATTTGACTCATATTAAAGATATCACCGTAATTGAGTCTTCTTCAATTGACACTATAAATTCTTTTGATATTGTGATTCCAATATTTCATAAAAAAACAGCATTAGCCTTTCTATTAATTGGTGATTTAGAAGATGAATTAGTATCTATTAGTCCGGGAATAAAACACATGCCTTTTATTCAAACTCTAACAAGTATTATTGTGGTTGCCATTGAAAATAAGAGATTTTCAGTGGAATTAATTGAGCAAGAACTTAATAAAAAAGAAATGGAAATGGCTGCAGAAATGCAAAAATTACTTTTTCCAAAAGATCTGCCAAATGATCAAAACATAGATGTAGCCGCAAGATATGAATCTAAACACCTTGTTGGTGGAGATTATTATGATTTTTTAGCTCTGAACGATAATGAATATTTTTTTTGTATTGCTGATGTGTCGGGTAAAGGTACATCTGCTGCACTTTTGATGAGTAATTTTCAAGCCAAATTACAAGCAAATATAAAATATAACTATAAAAACATAAGCCTTAAAGACCTTATTAATGATTTGAATGAGGATGTAAATAACGCTGCTAAAGGAGAGAAGTTTATTACTTTTTTTGCTGGCCATTATAATAAAACTAATCACACTCTTCAGTATGTAAATGCGGGACATAACTATCCTATATTAGTGAACTCGACTAATACAATTTTCTTAAATAAGGGATCTATTGGATTAGGTATGTTAGAGGAAATACCTAAAATAGAAATAAGCAAAATAAAATTAAAAGAAGATACAATTTTGGTATGCTATACTGATGGCTTGGTGGAACTTGAAAATTCTAATGGAGTGGCATTTGAAACTGATAATTTAATAAAAGTGGTAAAAAATAATTTTGGAAAAAAAATGAATGAGCTAGATCAAATAATATTTTCCAAATTAGAAGAGTTTAAGGGAAGTCAGGATTTAATGGACGATACTGCAGTTTTAAGCTGCAAATTTATTGTAAATAGTTAATGGAGCATTTTAGCTACTTTTTTTAATGCTTCAATAAAAAGATCAATTTCTGATTTTGTATTATAGAAGGCAAAACTAACTCTAGCAGTACCAGGGATATTATAAAAATCCATAAGCGGTTGGGTACAATGATGGCCCGTTCTTATAGCAATACCCATCTGATCTAAAAGAGTTCCTACATCAAAAGGATGAGAATTTTTTAAATTAAAGGAAATAACACTTGCTTTTTTTTCTGCATTACCATAGATTTTAATGTCTTTAATTGATGAAATTTTTTCAGTAGCATATTTTAATAGCTCTTCTTCAATTTGATAAACTTGATCTATTCCTATAGAGTTCACATAATCAATAGCTGCTCCCAAGCCTATAATCCCAGCAATATTTGGAGTTCCTGCTTCAAATTTGTGAGGAGGAGAATTAAAAGTAGTTTTTTCAAATGACACCTCTTTAATCATATCGCCGCCACCTTGATAAGGCTTCATTTCTGTATATCTATCTTTTTTTACATACAAAATACCTGTACCAGTTGGAGCGAAAATTTTATGCCCACTAAAAACTAAGAAATCGCAATTAAGTTTGGATACATTTATTCCAAAATGAGGAACTGATTGAGCTGCATCAATTAAAATTTTACAATTATATTCTTTAGAAATTTTTATAACTTCTTCAATGGGGTTAATAGTTCCAAGTGTATTGGAAACATGAGAAATAGCAATTAATTTGGTTTTAGGTGATAAAAGCTTTTTGAAATCCTCTAAAATTAATTCTCCTTTATTACTAATTGGACTAATAATGAGTTTAGCACCTGTTTTTTCACATAAAATTTGCCAAGGAACAATATTACTATGGTGCTCCATAGCAGAAATAATAATTTCATCATTTTCTTGAAGTTGGTTTTCTGCCCAAGCTGAAGCAACAATATTAATTCCGTCAGTAGTTCCTTTCGTAAATACGATTTCCTCTAAATTTTCAGCACCAATAAAATGTTGAATTTTAACTCTAGATTCTTCGTATATATTGGTAGCAATTTGACTTAATTCATGGACTCCTCTATGAACATTAGAATTGTGATTTTGGTAATAATCGTTGACTTTGTCAATGACTACTTTTGGCTTTTGAGAAGTGGCAGCATTATCAAAATAAATTAATGGATGACCATTTACTTTTGTCTTTAAAATCGGGAAATCATTTTGAAAATCCATAATCAATAATTCATTCAAATATAACCCAGTATATCAAATGAATGTATTTTGATTAATTTAAAGACGGGATTTGATAACAAACTATAACATTATTATTGATTATAGTCACTAATTCATTGGAATTATCAGCATTAATGTCGTCAATACACGTCATTTTTGTGGCTCTAAATAGACTGGGATTAATATTATATTTGCTATCTATGAGCTGAATTTCATTGGTATTCTCATTTAAAACCATCAAATAGGTTCCTAATTTATTATTACTATTTACCTGAAATTGGTAATTAAAATCAAATTCAAAAAACTCATTGTTTTGGTCTTTAATTTTTAACTTTTTATCCCCCTTTAAAGCAAAATTAGTTCTATTAAATTTTGAATTTGAATAAATCTCCCAACGATTATTTAACTTTAAAGAGTCATTAAAATCATTGAATACACTCTGAACGCCTTTACTAAAAATAATTTTGGAAATACTGTTTGAAGTATCTTCAAAGATTAATGCTGTAGAATCAATACTATAAGATTTTACAATTTGAAATTGTGCATCTTTTTTGAGTGCAATTCTTTGATTCACATTATATCTTTCTCCCCCTCTTCGGTTATACAATTTAATTATTCCATTATCCTGAACAGCCATTATGTAATCTAAGCCATTAATTGCGAAATGTGATAAAGGTCTAATTATATGTGCATTAGCCATTGGATAAATCCAACCTGAGACTCCTTTTCCCAACACATTATAATTATGTATCTTAAAATCATTCCCAGCAATTAAAAATCTGTAATCTTTATTTTTATCATAATCTAATACAGAAACAGAGTTTGTTGCCAAATAATTAAATCTTATTGGAAATCCATCAATTTCATTTCCAAGAATGTCAATTATATGAAGTTTAGAGTCGGTATTAAATACCATTTGAAACTTATTATTTTTATATGCATCGACTTGTTTTATATCTCCCATTATTTTACTTTCTAACTTCATAGACCATTTTATTTTTCCTCCTGCACTAATTAAATAAATAATATTATCTACGTCTTGAACGATAATATCTTTAGTATTTGTCCGATGATTATTTAGCGCGTATGGTCCCCAAATTAGTTTTGGGATGGTGGTTTTCCAAAGAATTTTTTTATCTACTTTTTTTGGATAAAACTTCTTAATATTTATTCCATGAAGCTCCCTTTGATCGTAATTATTTACTGTCCAACTTATACCGCCAATAGATTTTATTAAATTAAAAAATATACTATCTAATCTTGTTCTTGGTGAATTAAAACTTTTAATTATTTCTGACTGTGATAGATAAGAAAATTGGGAATGAGATTGATTAAATTCTTCATTTTCTTCTTTAACGAAAATCGAATTATTAAATTTAGAGTCATTTCTCTGTGATATATTAATTTCTAACTCTTTTTTGCCATCTTCTGTGGCAATAATTAGAAAATGGTCCTTTATAAATCCTTGTTTATCATTAAAATTAAAATTTGGAAAAACAACTTTTAATTTAGAAGTATCTAGAGTAGAGCTGAACGAAGCTGAGTAACTCTCAGAAGTAGAATCATCAAAAAATAATTTAGCTAAATTATTCAATGGACTTTCTAAAACAATTAGATCGTTTTCTCTTTCTAGTATTTCATCTTTAAATTTTAAATTCAAGCATTTTATAAATGGAGTCTGAGAATTAGAATCTTTTTTAATTTCTAATACTTTCTTTTCTATAAATTCAATGTCATTGGGGATCCAATCGTTAAAGGAATAAAAAATAGGTTCATTTAATGTAAGTAAAGAATCATAATTTGATATTGCTACAATTTTTATTGTCTTTGGTACATAATCTATATCGAATTGAAACCATTTTTTATTATAAGGAGTTTTAACAATGCTACTTAATTTTTTATTTATAAATATAGAATCTAATAATTCATTAGATAAATCTACATTTAGAAGGCAGGATATCTTAGACATTTTACTAGAATATCTCATCTTCTTCTCAATTTCATTATAAATAATATCCTCGCCGCTATCATTGAAATTATTGACAAATGAATTGACTAAAATTTGGGAATTAGAGACCACTAGAAAAGGATACATTATTTTAAAATAGCAGTCATTTAAAAAACTACTATCCACATTTAAATTATTTTCTAGATCGTTGGCGTAAATATTTTTAGCAATAATCCACGATATACTTTTGGAGTTTTTATAAAAAGCAATATTAGTAGTTCCTTGATCAAAAATTTCATTGAAAGATGAATCAGAAATAATACTTTTTACATCTTCTATCATTTTATTTTTATGATTTTTTTTGGAAATTTCTTCAAAATTTAACCAAATCATATTGGTTTCAAAAAAATTATTTACCGTCTTAGAAAACTCTTCTATCTCCATGAAAAGGAGAGAATTTGAGGGGAAATAACTATAGGGTTGCTGATATACCTTTCTTTGATCTCCTAACTTTTGAAAAATACTAAAAACTAATGATGAAAGTAAAAGAACAATTAAAAAAAAGAAAGCAAATCTTTTGATCATACAATCAAAAGTATAACAATCAAATACTATGACTAGTACTTACTAAAATATATTTAAACATTATGATGTCAGCTAAAATTAGCTTTCTTTAGTAATTGAAAAAAACTTTGATGACATCCTGTTGACAATCTCTAACCCACCAAAAAGAATTGTTGAAAATACTGCAGAGCTTAATAAAGTATATTTGAAAAATGGAATCCCCATAGTGAGGCACAATGCCAACCCTGATAAATCTTTAGTATAATAACTTCCAATTATCCAAACTGCTGAATTGGTAATTAAAAAAAACAAAATTGAAGACAAAAGGGTATTTAAAAAAATGTTTTTAGGTTGTGCTTTTTTCATGTAAACTCCCAAAATTGCAATCAAAACAAATGAAAGGTAAACAGCCCACATATAAGAATGAAAACCGATAAAATAATCTGATATAAACATACATGCCACAGGAATAATTAACGCTATTTTTTTGTTAGAAAAATAGAACCCTGAAAATAATGCCACAGATGCGATGGGTGAAAAATTTGGAATGTCAGCAAAGATAATATTTGAAAAAGCTGTAGCTATTATTAAAATAGATACAAAAATAAATTGATTTGATTTCACGACTTTTTTTTCCAAATTTAATTAAATATTAAACAAATTTGATATTGTTTGATAATCATTTTGGTTATAAAATACAAGTTTAAATATTCTATTTTTAATTAAGTAATTCATAATTCAATGTGGATAGAATAAAATTTCACTCTTACATTCTTTAATTAATAAATTGAAATTTACATAAAAATCAAGTGAATGATTAACCAAAACCTAAATTACGGGATGTTTCCACTAAGAATATTTTTGTTTCCTGGTGAACAAACTACCCTTCATATTTTTGAACCAAGGTATTTACAGCTTGTAACTGAATGTTTAGAGTATAATAAGTGCTTTGGAATTCCATATCAAGGGAAAACTACTCTAAGCGAATTAGGTTCCTTAGTTAAAGTTACTCAAATTTTGAAAAAATATGAAAGTGGGGAATTGGATGTTCTCATCGAATGTCAATCTAACTTTAAAATTCATCAATTTCAAAACAAAAATAAAGACAAATTATATCCTTTAGGAACTTTATCTAAAATTGAAAGAAGAACCTTCGAACCAACTGAAGAACTTTTAAAACATGCAACTAATTATTTGAAACACTTGTTAGATGATTCTAATGAAACCAAAAGCGAAGAACTTATTTCTTTAAATCACTTAACCAATTTAGTAAATCTTACAGATGATGAAAAAATTAAATTTATTGGTCTTCAAGAAAGTAAGAAGAATGAATTTTTAGTAAATAAATTTAAGTTTATGATGATCTTATTAACTCAAGAAAAAATGGTCGACCAAAACTTTTATCTTAACTAATCATATTTTTTTATAATACTGCATAAAGTTGAAGCAGAGCGATCCCAAGAAAATTTTTGAGCCTGCTGAATGCCTAACGCTTTGTATTTTAATTCATTAGAAATTGCTTCTTTCATCCCTTGATGAATACTTTCAATATTAAATGGATCTACATATATAACAGAATTCCCTCCTACTTCTGGTAAACTAGTGGTATTTGACGAAATAACTGGAACTCCAGCCATCATTCCTTCTAGTACTGGTAATCCAAAACCTTCAAAATAAGATATGTAAACGAGAGCTGAACTAGCAGCAAGCCAATGAGCCAATTCTTTACCAGATTTTCTTCCTAGAAATTTCACGTTTTTTAAAAGACCTTCTAAGTTTAATTGGCCTTTCCACATGTCTCTGCCAACAATAATAAATTCCATTTGATTGGTATTATTAAATAGTTGAAATGCTTTTAGCATTCTTTTGATATTTTTTCTTTTATGCAAAGATCCTACGTAAATGAAGTACGGTTTCTGTTTATGTTCTACTATAAATTGATGTCTGTCATTTTTCGAAAGCGGTTTAAAAACATTATTTCCACCATTATAAATAACTTTTATTTTTTTGGAATCAATATTATATTTATTAATAATATCTTCTTTTGAAAAATTAGATACCGTTATAATTTCTTTGGCTTTTTCAGCAAATAAAGGCATGTAAGTTTTATAATAATTAAGTACGTTTAAAGGTAAATCTTCGGGATAATGTTCAAAATTTAAGTCGTGTATGACCCCTATTTGATTGATTGTTGATTTTAATGAGACAAAACCATCTGGTGAAAAAAATAAATTTACACCATACTTTTTAAATGCTTTTGGAAGAATATAATTAAACCATAACTTAAATAACATAGGGTGTCTGGCAGGTGGGAATAATACTACATTAGTTATATTTTGTCCTAAAATTAAGAAGGGTGTTTTTCTATCGTAAAAGAAGATAAATTTTTGGTTTGGCAGTAACTTTACTAATCTTTTAAGAATTTCATAACTATACCAGCCTATCCCTTCTAACCTTCCTTTAATTAAATGTCTTGCGTTTATGCCAATAGTCATAAATATTGAAAATTTATTTGGTTTGTTAATGTATAAAAATAATAACTTCGCAAAGGTGAAAAAATTACTTCATTACATAGTTTTATTGATTACAATATTTTCTTGCTCTGCTAGAGTCCCTTTGCATACTTTCGAGGAAGAAATTCCTAAAGCAGATCCTGATTATAGTAATATAAATCATTGGATGGCTCATCCTGATAAATATGACCCATCAGATGTACTACCAGCAAATATTTTAAACGACACTTTATGTTTGGATTCTATAGATGTATTTTTTGTTTATCCAACCATTTATTTTGACGGATTAGAATGGAATACTCCTATAGAGAATAAAAAATTAAATAGAAAAATTTCTAATTTAGTTTTTAAAAATCAAGCAAATGTCTTTAGTGGAATGGCCCATATTTACTCCCCTATATATAGACAAATGCATATTCATGGTTATAAAGACAATATAAATGGTATTAAAGCTTTTGATATTGCTTATGAAGATATTGAAAAAGCATTTAAATATTATCTTAAATACTATAATAAAGGAAACAGAATTGTCTTAGCTGGGCATAGTCAAGGAACCCATTTATTACAGAAATTATATACTGATTATTTATTTGAAAATGATTCTATTTTTCGGAAAATTGAATTAGCTTATTTAATTGGAGATCTTTCTATAAGAAATTTTTCTCATTCTAATTTTTCTGTTTGTGAGAACCCCTATGATTTAAATTGTTATTTGACTTGGAATTCTTTTCCTTCTGACAATTCTATTTCTTCATTTAAAAATCAAAATATACCAGTTTCTAATCCGATAACCTTTAGAAATAATGGACATGCAAGTCTTTATAATATGCATAAAGGTATTTTAGTGAGTAGCTTTAAATTTTTATTGCGAAAAAGTAAAATATTATATCCTAAGATTCTTAGTGCAAAAGCAGACGACGGATTGCTTTTAGTAGAATTACAAGACTTCCCTCTATGGGATCTTTACAACAAATTATTCAAAGACAATTTCCACTTTTTAGACTACAATCTTTTTTGGATGAATATTCGAGAGAATTTCTATGAAAGAATGAAAAAATAAAAATTGTTATATCGTTTTACTTATATACAAAAAATCATATTACTTCTGTTTTTTTACAGTATAATTTTCACTATTTCATTTCAATTATTTAAATATAGTTTAGAGGTCAATAATAGTGCTACTATAGCTCTAATTAACTTTTTACAAACATGGAATTTAATGTTGGTAGGCTTTTTATTTTTTCAAGCATTTAAATATGTAAGAATGCCATCAAAATTTTATGAAAAGAAAAAATATGAGACTGAGAAGTATTTTAAATTTTTAGGTGTACATATTTTTAGGCTAATTTTAATCAATTCTTTTTTTAGACACTTGAATAGTCGGGTTTACTTAAAAGGTAGACCAAAAGAGTACCTATTAACCTTCATAGAAGAAACCAAACAATCTGAAACTTCACATATTATTTCTGGTATATTTCCACTTTTAATTCAGCTATTATATTTAAAGTATGGCCTTTTGGAACATTTCATTTGGTTGACTATTTTTAATACATTACTGAATCTTTATCCATTTCTTTTACAAAGGATGAATCGTTTTAATATGATTAAAAAGCACCCTCAGATTTTAAAAAAAAATTAATTTTCTATAATAAATTAGAGTCTCTTTAATTTAATTAGCTATAAAATTCTTGAAATATTAATTATTTAAATTTTTAATGACTTCTTCTTTCTTTACTTCGATCCATATTTCATTTTTTCGATTGATTAATTGATAAGGAGAATTATATACAGCTAGAGTAAAATTTTCGTTAAATGAAATTTTCAAAGAGACTAATATTTCTTTTAGTTCATTATATTTTATTTGGCAAATTTTGTCATTTGCAAAACCACCAAATTGAAT
>NZID01000054.1 GCA_002691605.1 Crocinitomicaceae bacterium | reverse complement strand
GGAACGTTTATACAAAAAATAGAGTCTGTTGAATCAATTTTTGCTTCAGGTGGTGAAGATTGTGTTATGGGGAAAACACTAGCAGATGACGATCCGCACCCATTGGTTGCCGTAATCGCAATAGAAAAAATGTTGTCTTGACCAGCAAAACTATAACCACATGAAGCATCGTCAAAGGAGTGATTAATAACAGATTTAACTAAATCCCCTTTTGGACTTGGATGAACAAATGTCGAATCGTCTTTACCATCATTAGTAAATTTTAAATAGGATGTACCTGGACTATTTATAGTGGTATCCCCAGTAGCCAAATCAACAGTAAAAAATTCTACTGGAAATCCATAACTAGCTGGAGCACACCTTCCAGTAGTATTTCCAGGTGTTCCCAAAGAAACTGCAGGATTGGTTCCATAAAAGAATTCCTTCTCATAGGTCCTAACACACGCTGTAATATTATCAGTTGCAGTAACTACTATATCGTATGCTCCTTGTCCTACATAAGTATTACTGTATACTACACCAGGCAAAATGTTGTTAATCGAATTTCCGTCTCCAAAATCTAAATCGTAAGTAACATTTGCAGAATTATTGCCAACACTAGCATTAGTGAGTTCTAAATCTAATGTGAATGTAGGGTCTACACTTCCACATTTTGACCAACCACCCGTTTGAGCCGATACTGTCATATAATCATCGTCAGTAGGATTTAAATATAAAAAGGGAGAGCTTAAATCAACTTCAGGAGCTAGTTGAACGTTAACAGGAGCAGTAACCGTGTCTTTACAGCCGTTAGCATCTGCCCAAATATACATTATATCAATAATTTCCAATGTGCTACCATAACCAGCAGTAGAAGGATCATAAGTGTTATTATTAACTCCAGTATCTGCAGCATAATATCCACCTGCAGGCAAACCACCTGTTAAATTGACTGGCGAATCAGAACTGCAATAAGTACCGTGAGGACTTGAAGTTACATTTGTTGGTTTAGGATTTACAGTTATTGTTATAGATGCTGAGTTAGTACAACCAAAATCGTCTTCAACCGAAACAGTAAAAACTTCTCCATTTGTCATACCTACAACCTTGGTTGTAGTATCTTCAAAAGTTAAGATATTGGCATTACCGTTCGAAGTCCAGTTCCAAAGACTAGCATCACCTCCTATTTCAGTTAAAACTAAAGTATCATCAACACAAACTGGAGAATTACTTTGAATAGATACTTGTGGCGTAACTTTTACATAGAAAAGAGAACTGTCCTTACATAGATTTCCATTGTCATATAAACTTGAAACTACTTTGTAAATTACATCGCTCGTAGGATTAGCAACTGGATTAGCTATTGTTGGGTCATCTAATGAAGCTGAAGGTGTCCAAGTGTAAGAAATAACTGGAGTTCCTGAACCAGTCCAGTTAGCTGTANTAGATCCTCCNAGGTTTAATGAAGATCCATAACATAAGTTAGTTTTATANGTTTGACCTGTTACTTTNACATCATCAAATCTCATTTTTCTGTTGGAAGAAATTGTTTTAACAGTAACTCTTATTTGTATATAATTNCCTTCCAAACCATTNTGNAAAACACTTGTATTATTGGCATAATTAAAATCTAATAAACCATTTCCAGAGAATTGATTCCAAATCCCACCATCTAAACTATATTCTGTCTTAACATAATAATTGTTAGAGTTATTAGAAACATATCCTTGCTTTGAAGCAAAAAGACTTAAAGAAATATTATGATAATTTGCAATGTTTATACTTGGTGAATACCATTTACATTCACCATCAGTATCCTGGCCTTCCATTTGTTCATTAGAGTTTACTTTAAACCAATCAGAATTATTACTTAAGGTTGCAGAGCTAACGTCAATTGTCCAGTCGCATTCGGAAACATCTATAGTAGAGCCATAGGCACCTTTATTGATTTGGCCAGAAAATGTTTCTTCATACAAAGTTTCAGTTACTAAATTAGCATTAGTACCAGCAGCAACGCTTAAATTAGAACATTGGGAATAATGGTAATTTCCAAGNGTGANANATATAATTGCTANNAATAATTTNTTAAACTTCATNATTAAAAAAGTTACATTTTTACAATTACAAATTCAGTCCTTCTATTTTCCTGNTGTTCGTCNTCNGTGCANGGNACAATTCTNGATCCTTCNCANTCACATTTATTTTTNANTTTNGATTCTCCATANCCNTTNCCATATATTCTTTCTGGATTNGATATTCTAGCCTTTATATAAATGGCTGAAGATTTTGCTCTTCTATCTGATAAACTNGAGTTGTAATTTTTNGATGCTCTACAGTCTGTATGAGAACCTANCTCTACAACCATTGTTGAATATTCATTCATCACATCAACAATTTTATCTAACTCATGAGCGGCATCGTCTCGTATATTAGATTTATTAACATCAAAATATATGGGTTCTATTTCAATGATAGTCGCAATGTCTACACCNGTAATAAGTCTAGCTAAAGTAACTTCTGCAGTATCGTAAAAATGTCCGTCAGTAACTGCATAATGNAATGTATCGGCAACCACAAAATAATCTTCAGGAAAATAACTAAANGATCCATCACCATTAAATTCTAAGGTTCCATGAAGAGGAGGATCAATTAAAATAGTNGATAAAGAATCATTTCCAGGATCATAATCGTTATGTAAAGTACCTCCNAAANCGTCAATAGAAAAATTTTCACCTTTTTTAATTACATAATGGTCNTCTTTAGCAACAGGNATAGTTTTNTCAATNGAACTNATAAAAACATTTACATCTTNATCGGCAAAACTATTATGAACCAACNTATAAGTGAATTGATCATTNGTAACATTNTCATTATCAGGTGTATANACAAATGTACCATCNTCATTAAACTTAACTTTACCATTNGANGGATCACTNGTNAATTTAGCTTTNTATAGTAAATCCTTTCCGAAAATTCCTTCTATAGTATCTTGTACAAAATCATTATCCAAAACTGATTTATTAATAACTTCTAATTTTTGACCGTAAACCATNGTATANTAATCATCNACACCTTCTGAAAGATTGATATTNGTTTTGAAACAATAAATATCGTCATCTCCCTTACCTCCTGGCCTATTTGAAGATAAAAAACCAAACTTCAAATCTTTAGAAACAAAGAAGGAGAAATCATCTTTAGATGAATTAAATGGCTTTCCAATATTTAAAATTTCAGTAGATAAAGTATCCATATAATTATTGGCCATAAATATGTCTAAACCACCAAAACCTATTCTACCATCNGANGCNTAAAATAAAGTTTTGTTGTCTAAATGAAAAGGNAAAACTTCATTACCCTCTGTATTAATTTGATTNCCAAGATTTACNGGNCTTGAAAGTCTAATNAGTTCACGTGTTGCTGTTGTGTCGCTTAAAAAAAACTGNTTATATANCCCATATATTTCACAGTAATACAAATCCATCCCNCCNTATCCGCCNGGCATATCACTNGCAAAATACATTCTTTCTCCNTTTTCAGTGATCGTGGGATGCATAACAGAGTAATCATCATTATTGATAGATAAACCAAGAACACTATCGGGTGTATTTAAGTGATCAACATTTACCTTANACATACTTAAATACAGTGCCTCNTTTTCTGATTCTAAGCTATTACTTCTTGTAAAATATATTGTTTTTTGATCTTCCGACATAATAGCAGGTCCNTCNTGNTATTGATTCTTTAATTNACCGCTTAAAGCATTTGGATCAGAAANTTCCATACTTGGAAATTGAAATTCTGTTTGAAAAAGATCATAAGTTGGTTGTTCAGGTTTTACGAACTTTGATTTTTTTATTTTTCTTAAAGAATATTCATCNGCACTAGTAAANAANACCTTATAACTATTTNNGGAATCATTCTTTACTGCATAGGCTCCAAAATCTGAATTTTTAGTATTGATAGATAGATTTTTTAAATCGATTTTTGAAACACTACTTAAAAGTTCTTTATGAGAAGAGTTTTTATTAAAAATTTCTGCTCTTTTTTCATCNGAAGAACTNGCATATTGTTTTCTTACTTCTTCAGCATTTTCAAACTTTTCATTCATGTATAGNATATGAGAATAATTATATAAATCACTAGGAGAATTAGTGCTATCTGCAACAATTTGAAAATATTTTTCAGCACTATCTAANGAATTTGTATTNAAAAAAGATTTTCCTAATTTNCTCAGTACATCTAAGGATTTTTCTTGNACTTCTGAAAATCTATAAATNGCCTTTTTGTAAGACTCNTTTTCAAAATGATAATTTCCCCAATCAATAGCTACTTTATCTGATTTACCAATNCCATATTCAAAAATAGGAGCATTTTTTAAAACATAACTATCCTTTTCTAAGGAGTCTTCATTTTGAATATTTTCTGCTAAATCAAAATTTTCACCACGGTGAGTGGTATCTAAATTTATNAGTACGCCATGTTTGAAATATTCTAATGTACCATCCGATTTTCTTACTTTTATAATATGTGTTGAATCATCATCTGGATTAAAATGAGGCTCAACACTTTGTGAAATAGTCAATTTACCTACCAAAAAGAAAGGTATAAAAAAGAAATATTTTAAATAATTTATCATTAAAAATATCTAGGTGATTTAATTACTTTTTTCTCTTTGTATAAATAATCATAACGAATAGAAATTTCGTGGGTTCCACCGTTATATTTGAAAGTTTGATTTCCAAGTGAATATCCAAAGGAATAACCTACTGATAATTGATCACTTAAATTAACTCCGCCTAAAAGAGCATATCCACCTCCTTTACTAGCAGTAGGAATTATAGCTCCAAATGGAGCTCTAAAAGCTAAACCAGCCCATAAACGATCTTGAAATATGAATAGTCCAGTCAAATCCAGTGTACTTGCAGCATTTTGGGTAACTTTTATATAAGAGCTAGGTCTTAATTTAATATCTTCCGTGATGTTAAAAATTGCACCAGCTATTAAAAAATAGTGTCTTTGAGTTGCATTAAAGTCGTAATTAACTAAATGGGGAGATGAAAATCCAATATACCACTTTGGAGCATAATAATACAATCCAAATCCATAATTAGGCATAAACTTACCTACATTATCGGGTGAAAATGCTGGATCAACTTGATTATCTAAACTTAAATTATTTAAATCCAATCTAGTATGATTACCACCTGCTTTTACTCCCATTGCTAATTTATGACCTGAATTATTAAATTTTAAGTGATAAGCAAAGTCAATTGTCAAATTATTTAATAATGCAGGACCCACAACATCATTGGAAAAACTAAACCCAAAACCCAAAGATTCATTTATTAGGGGTGCATTTAGAGAAATTGTATGAGACCAAGGAGCACCAGTAAAACCTGTCCATTGTGATCTGTTTAACATAGTTGCATTAATAATTTGTCTAGATCCTACATATGCTGGATTAACAGCTTGGTGGTTAAACATGTAGAATGTAAACATAGCATCTTGCTGTGACCTTCCACTAAAGAAGAAGCTAATAAAAAGTGATATAAAAATTATTTTTTTCATGTTATTTTCTTCTTATATAAACATAGCCTTTAATTGGATTTCTGTTATCCTCGCCTAAATTAATTACATAATAATAAGTTCCTTCAGGTACTTGTCCATCTCCAAAAATGATATTGTTTAGAACATTCGGAGTCCCATCCCATTCATTATCATTCCCATAAGAATCCATTTCATAAACTTTGACTTCCCATCTATTATAAACTTCAACTTTATTATTTGGATATCTTTCTATACCAGAAATATGCCAAGTATCATTAACTCCATTTCCATCAGGTGAAAATCCTTCTGGGATAAATAATTGTTCTAATTGAATTCTTGATTCTTGAGAATAAATATCATCACCGCAAGCAAAACCTGGTGTGGAAGCCTTTAGTCTAAATAAATAATTATCATAAAACCTAGAAATATTAAACATTGTCAATAGATTTGTCTGGACTCCATTAAATGTTGAATCATTAGATAAAGTTTCCCAAGTAAATCCATCGTCTCCACTTATTTCCCATTGATAGAATACAACTGACAATGAACTTGCTTCTCCATATAATTCTAAAGATTCACCTTCACTGAATATTTCCAATGTTGATGGTTGCTCTATGTCAAATATGGCTTCAGATCCTATTTCTTGGAAGTCAAACACACCAGTAGAATCATTATCATTTGGTAATTGATAACCATCAATTCCACTAATCACTAGTCCTAATGAGTCTTCTATAGTTGGAACATTACCCAAGTAACCATCTCCGTCTTCATCAGTAAACCCAGCTTCTATCACATCATCACAACCATCTCCATCGCTATCCAAATCCATGAAATCTGGATTACCATCGTTGTCAGTATCAATAGGTGAAGAGCCTTCCGTTAAGTCTGCCATACCATTATTATCAATATCAGTAAATCCAGTATCACTATTATTTATTATACCATCTCCATTAGAATCA
Source organism: Crocinitomicaceae bacterium (assembly GCA_002691605.1). Taxonomy (GTDB): domain Bacteria; phylum Bacteroidota; class Bacteroidia; order Flavobacteriales_D; family Parvicellaceae; genus MED-G20. The sequence goes on along the minus strand of NZID01000054.1, from coordinate 2,622 downwards.
TTATCACCATTTCCTACTTCTACAACATCATAGATTCCATCATTATCACTATCTAAATCTATAAAGTCTGGGGAACCATCATTATCACTATCAGAAGGTATATTTGATTCTGTTCCATCTGCCATACCATCACTATCGCTATCCAAGAAGTTAGTATCATTAACATCTACTACTCCATCATTGTTGGTATCCTGATAACCATTTCCGGATTCAATAACATCATATATCCCATCATTATCACTGTCTAAGTCTAAGTGATTTGCAATGCCATCACCATCTGAATCTAATGGACTTGTATTATCAGATCCATCTGCCATACCGTTATTGTCATTATCTGTGAAGCCATTATCATTTACATCAATAACCCCATCATTATTAGTATCCTGAGAACCATTTCCAGATTCTACCACATCATAAATTCCATCATTATCACTATCAATGTCTAAATAATCTGGAATGCCATCGCCATCAGAGTCTCCAGTTCCTTCATCGTCATCTGAAATACCGTCATTATCGTCATCATCATCATCCACATCGGGTATTCCATCACCATCCGAGTCGTCGCAATAAATGGTTAAATCAATACTAATTAAACTATCACAACCAGTAATTACAGAAACTAAAGAATCTATATATATTCCTGATGATGAATAAATATTTCCTAACGGAGAAGTATAAGTTCCACAAGCGGTGTCAATAATATTTGTTATAGTAGAATTATTTACAATAATATCGTAGACTAGTACACTATCACAGCCATTTGTTGTAGTCAATTTATCATAATATATCCCAGTAATTGATAATGTATCTCCAAGTGGAGTTACATAATAATCACAAACCGTAGAACTTATTAAATTATTGTATGTGGAATCTAATTGAAGATCTAATGTAAATAAGGTGTCGCATCCTGAGGAATTAATTACAGTGTCGTAATAGATTCCTGGTAAACTAATATATTGACCTCCAAATTCTAAACTATCGTTTTGACAAATTTGTTGATTCAGTTGTATATAAATAATTGTATCAACAATTAGTTCTGTTTCAATAATACTGTCACAACCAGAGATGGAGGTTAAAGTATCATAATAAAAGCCAGATACACTTTGATATTCTCCTTCCAAGAAAACACTATCTGTGTTACAAATTGATAAGTATTTTGAACTAAAATAGTTACTGTCAACAGATAAATTATATACTCTTGTATAGAAACAACCATTAGGTAATCCAGTAGTGTCTATGTAAACGCCACTGCTTGTTTGGTATGAACCTGCTAAGTATATACTATCGCCTGAACAAATATTTAATGAAGCTCCAAAAGCATGATTGTAGTATACAGTAAGATTAAGCTGAACGACACTATCGCAGCCAGCTTGTGCTTGTAATGTATCGTAATATATACCATCGGAACTGTAATAAGAACTTCCAAATAAAGTACTATCCCCTGTACAAATTTCTAAATTTATTGATGAAAAAATTAAAGTATCAAATACAATTTCTGAGATAACAATACTATCGCATCCTGTAATACTTTGTAACGTATCTATATATGTTCCATTTACTGTCTGATATGCTCCAGCTAAGAATGCACTATCTCCAGTACACCTTAGTACAGTATCCGAAACATAATAACTATTATTAATGGTTAAATCTAAAGTCACAATACTATCACAGCCATCAATACTTTGTAAAGTATCTAAATAAAGACCACTAGAATCATAAGAATTTCCATTCCAAACAGTACTATCACATGCTGTTAACACTAATGTATCTCCAATATTTAAATCTTTTACAGTCAAAATTAAATCCACAACACTATCGCAACCTGCTAAAGCTTGTAAAGTATCGTAATATGTACCATTTGAATTATAATAATCACCACCAAATAAAATACTATCTCCATAACAAAGTTCTAAACTAAAAGAGTTGTATAAAACAGTATCGACTGTTAAATATGTTGCAATGATACTATCACAACCAGCTACACTTTGTAACGTATCTAAATAAAGACCACTGGTTAATTGGTAAGATCCAGCAATGAAAGCACTATCACCAACACATCTCTGTATAGAATCAGCAACACTGTAATTTAGACTTCTTATATTTAATACTAGCTCACTCACACTATCACAGCCAGCCTGAGCTTGTAACGTGTCCTCATACACTCCACTGACTGAATAATAGATTCCGCCAAACAACGCACTGTCTCCATAACACAACTCTAAATCTGTCGTTGAATATAATATCGTATCCAATTGTAGTACCGTTGTTATTATACTATCACATCCTGATACACTCTGTAACGTATCTACATAGGTGCCATTTACAGTCTGATAACTACCAGCCAATAATGCACTGTCACCTGTACATATGCGAAGCGTATCATCCAATACATAAGAGCCATTTATCGTTAAATCTAACATCACTATACTATCACAACCAGCTACACTCTGCAACGTATCTACATACACTCCACTCACATAATACATCGTCCCATTCCACTCTGCACTATCACACGCTATTAAACTCGTAGTATCCCCTACATTTAAATCCTTGATTGTTAAATTAAATATTGCTACACTATCACAGCCAGCCTGAGCTTGTAACGTGTCCTCATACACTCCA
>NZID01000053.1 GCA_002691605.1 Crocinitomicaceae bacterium | reverse complement strand
TCCAATACTAAACTTTGTAATTCAGGTAATTTTAGTCACCTTTTTAATTTTATTATTTGGCGAGGTAATTCCTAAAGTTTATGCAAATAATTACAATATCAATTTTTCAAAATTAATGGCATTACCACTCACTATACTTAAAATTATTTTTAAACCTCTTATTAAACTATTAATTTCTAGTACTTCCATTATCGATAAAAAAATAGATAAAAAAATTGAAATTTTAAATCCAGATGAGTTAGGACATGCCTTAGATCTAACAAAAGATAGTGTTCAAAATAAAGAAGAAAAAAAGATTCTAGAGGGAATCGTAAAATTTGGTAACACGGATGTAAAACAAATAATGACTCCAAGAACAGATGTTATAGCATTCGATCAAAATATCGATTATAAAACATTATTAAATGAACTAAGAGCAGTTAAGTTTTCAAGAATACCTGTATATGAAGATAGTTTTGATCAGATTAAAGGAATTCTTTATGTAAAAGACTTATTGGGTAAAATAAAAGAGCCTTCCACCTACAATTGGAACTTATTATTAAGAGATGCTAAATTTGTTCCCGAAAATAAGAAACTAGATGACCTTTTGAAGGAATTTCAAGAAGAAAAAACCCATATTGCCATAGTTGTTGATGAGTATGGAGGTTCATCTGGGTTGGTTTCTTTGGAGGATGTGCTTGAAGAAATTGTTGGTGATATTACTGATGAATTTGATGAAAAGGACATTTCATTTGTTAAAATTAACGATAAAAGTTATTTATTTGACGGGAAAACTCCTCTTATTGATTTCTATAAAATTTTAAACATTGATGGGAACTCTTTTGAAGTTGTAAAGGGAGAGTCAGATACAATCGCGGGATTTTGTATAGAACAAGCTGGAAAAATTCTTTTAAAAAATGAAAAGATTGTATTTGGGAAATATACTTTTATTGTAGAAGCATCCGATAAAAGAAGGATCAAAAAAATTAAAATTAAAATTGAATAAACCTTTTCACCTATTATATCTTCTATTAATTGCAACAAGCTGTTCTCAAGACCCTGTATATCCGAAACCAAAAGGATATTTGAGGATTAATTTTCCAGTAAAAGAATACTACTATATTAAAGATTCATGTTCTTTTAATTTTCATATTCCCAATTATGCTTCCTGGGAAAAGAAATTTAATCATTTTTCAAATTGTAGTAAAACCATTATTTTTCCTGAGTTTAGAGCTGAAGTATTATGCGACTACATTTATTTAAATGATGATTTATATGAAATATCCGAAGAATTTAGAAAAATGGTATATGATCATAGCTTTAAGTCTTCTGCAATTATTGAACGAACATTTGAAAACAAACGAGATAAAGTATATGGTTTAGCTTATAAAATTAAAGGCAATACCGCATGTAATTATGCTTTTACATTAACCGATAGTACTAATCATTTTTTTTCTGGTCAGTTACTTTTTCAAACCAAGCCAAACTACGATTCATTAAGACCTAGTGTAGATTTCATTATTAAAGACCTTGAGGAGCTAATAGCTTCTTTTAGATGGATTAATTAAATGCTGCAATACCTGTAATATCCATTCCTGTAATTAGCAAATGAATATCGTGTGTCCCTTCATAGGTGATAACAGATTCTAAATTAGCCATATGTCTCATTATAGAATATTCATTCATAATTCCCATAGCCCCGTGAATCTGTCTTGCTTCTCTAGCAATTTTTAAAGCCATCTCTACATTATTTCTTTTAGCCATAGAAATTTGAGCAGACGAAGCTCTATCTTCATTTTTTAATTGCCCCAGTCTAAAAGTTAGAAGTTGTGCTTTAGTAATTTCCGTAATCATTTCAGCTAATTTTTTTTGAATTAATTGAAAACTTGCTATGGGTTTCCCAAATTGAATCCTTTCTTTTGAATATCTCAATGCAGAATCATAACAATCCATTGCGGCGCCAATAGCTCCCCAGGATATCCCGTACCTTGCAGAGTCTAAGCATGAAAGTGGTGCTCCCAATCCGTCCTTATTTGGTAAAATATTAGCCTTTGGAACTTTCACATTATTAAATATTAATTCTCCTGTAGAAGATGCTCTTAATGAATGTTTACCATGCATTTCAGGCGTCTCAAACCCTTCCATTCCTCTTTCAACGATCAATCCCTTGATTCTGTTATTTGGATCTTTTGCCCAAACTACTGCAATGTCAGCGAAAGGGGCATTAGATATCCACATTTTAGCCCCATTTAAAATTAAATGATCGCCTTCTTCTGTAAAGTTGGTAATCATACCACCTGGATTTGAACCAAAATCAGGTTCTGTTAATCCAAAACAACCCATCATTTCACCAGAAGCTAATTTGGGTAAAAACTTTTTCTTTTGGTCATCGTTACCAAATTTCCAAATTGGAAACATTACTAATGAACTCTGAACAGATGAGGTTGATCGTAATCCTGAATCACATCTTTCCAATTCTTGCATAATCAAACCATAAGAAATTTGGTCTAGTCCAGCGCCGCCATATTCTTCTGGAATGTAAGGGCCAAAACCACCAATAGACGCTAAACCGTCTAAAATTTGATTTGGAAATTCTGACTTTTCATAATATTGTTCAATAATTGGAGAAACTTCTTTCTTTACCCATGCTCTTGCCGAATCTCTTATTAATTTATGCTCATCTGAAAGCATTTCATCCATAAAATAATAATCATGTGCTTGAAATTGATCTTTACTCATAATGCTAATTTTTATAAAAGTATAAGTAATTAAAAAAATAGCACCAACTGTTGATGTATTTTTTTAAAATTAGAATGTGTACAATCAATCAATAGTATTTTTAAATACAAAAGCATATTTTTGAAGTAAAAAAATTTGATCCCTCAGGAAACCATAGCTAAAATATTTGATGCTGCTGATATCGTAGAAGTTATTGGTGATTTTATCCATTTAAAAAAATCAGGTTCTAATTTTAAAGGCTTAAGCCCCTTTGCTAATGAGAAAACACCCTCTTTTATGGTCTCTCCTGGAAAAAGAATTTTTAAAGACTTTAGTTCTGGAAAAGGCGGGAATGTAGTTACTTTTCTTATGGAACATGAGCATCTATCCTATCCTGAAGCTCTTAAGTGGTTGGCTAATAAATACAACATAGAAATAATAGAAAAAGAAGAGACTCACGAGCAAATAAAAGAAAAGCATCAAAGAGAAGCTCTTTATTTAGCCCATCAATTTGCTAATGATTTTTTCAAATTTTCTTTAAGAGAAACCGACGAGGGAAAATCAATTGGTCTTTCTTATCTAAAAAAAAGAGGTTATCATTTAAAAACTATTGAGACTTTTGAAATAGGGTATTCTCCAAATAATTACAACGCTTTAGAAAATAAAGCAAATGAAATGAATTACAGCTTAGAAACATTAAAGAAATCTGGGCTTATTAAAGAAAATGAAAAGGGCAACTACGACTTTTTTCGAGGAAGAGTGATTTTTCCTATTCATAATATAACAGGGAGAATTATTGGTTTTGGGGGAAGAACACTTAGAAAAGATGGTAATGTTGCTAAGTACTTTAACTCACCGGAAAGCGATATTTACAATAAAAGTAACGTTCTTTATGGTTTATATCAATCTAAAAATGAAATAATCAAAAACGATTGCTGCTTTTTAGTTGAAGGGTATACAGATGTCATTTCTCTACATCATAATGGTATTCAAAATACCGTTTCGTCAAGCGGCACTTCCTTAACTGATGGACAAATAAGACTCATCAAAAGATTTACAAATAATGTGGTCATACTATATGATAGTGATCCAGCTGGAATAAGTGCATCATTTAGAGGTGTAGATATGCTTTTGAAAGATGGATTGAATGTGAAAGTTGTCTTATTTCCTACTGGCGAAGATCCAGATAGTTATGCAAACCAGTTATCAAATGAAGAATTTAAATTATTTCTAAGTGATAATCAAATTGACTTTATTTCTTTTAAGACAAATCATTTATTAGACAAAACTGAAAATGATCCTGTCAATATTTCAAAAACAATAAGCGAAATAATTGCATCTATTTCTATTATTCCTGATGTAGTATCAAGGTCTGTTTACATAAAAAAAACTGCACAAATTTTTGAAATGGATGAACAACTTTTAATTAATGAAGTTCAAAAAAAATTAAGATCAAAAAGAGTTACAAATTCATTTAATCCCAGCCCCGTACATTCTAAAAGCACTCTTCCTAGTAAACCTTTTGAAAAAGGGGTAAAACATAATTTAATTGAACAAGAAAAAGATCTTATAAGGTTAATGGTCAATTATGGAGCTCACTCTATCCCATTAAAAGTTACAAGTGATAATGAAGAATCAATTGAAGAATATCCACTAGCTCAGTATATTATAGAAGAAATATTAACAGATAAATTATCTTACAATAATGAAAAATATCAGTTAGTATTTGATGAGTTTTATGATGGTTTACAAAAAGGGTTAGTATTAAATGAGCAACATTTTGTACAAAATAATGATTTAACGGGGTTAATAGCAGACTTAACTACTTCGAAAAATACTTTAAGTTACAATTGGAAAAAAAAGCATCAAATACATACAAAATTAGAATCAGAAATGTTAAAACAAGCTGCTCACCAATCTGTATATATTTTTAAATTAAGAGTAACAGAAAATTTAATTTTAGATAAACAGCAATCTTTAAAAAATCTGTCTTCATCGGAATCATCTGAATCAATTATGGAAGAAATTAAGGAATTAATCAAAGTACGCAATATATTTGCTAATGAATTAGGTATTATTGTAACTCAATAAAATTATGACTTTTATAAATTATTTTTCACTAGAACACCTTTTAAACCTTACTCTTTTTGGAATTGTTTTTCTGTTTTGGCTTATTTTAAACAGATGGATAAATAAAAATCTTGAAAGCTATTTAAAACAAAAAGGTTGGTTAGTAAAAGGAAGAGAAAAAAATATTAAAAAACTAATTAAACAAATTTTACTACTTGTATGTAGCATTTTAGCATTAGAAGCTTTGATAATCGGACATCAAGAATTTTCTATTAGTAACATATCACATTTAGAACTTTTTGGTTTTGATTTTGAAGAGAAGTCTAATGGAACTTACGAAAGATTTAGCTTTACTATTGGAAGTGTTTTTTACTTACTTTTTGTTATAATAATTTCTAAAATATCAATTAGTATTTTTAGAGTATTAATTCACAGGTCTACAAGAGAGAAAAAATGGATTGATGAAGGCGGAACTTATACAATAATTCAGCTTAGTAAATACGTTATATATACTATTGCCATTGTTGTTGGAATCCAAGGGGTTGGTATTGATATTACATTTTTACTTGCTGGTTCTGCAGCCCTATTTGTAGGTATTGGATTTGGATTACAGGCAATTTTGGGAGATGTATTTTCCGGAATAATATTACTATTTGATGGAAGTATTAAAGTAGGAGATATTGTAGAAATGTCTCTTCGCTCAGAACAACTTAATCCTCAATACAAGGGTTACAAAGAAATTTGCAAAGTTGATCATATTTTTATTAGAACATCTCAATTGAAAACTTTAGACGGGAAAACAATTATTGTCCCCAATAGTTTTTTGACNAANGAAAATATTGTTAACTGGACAATTAGTGATAAAATTACTAGATTTCACATTTCAGTNACNGTTGCTTTTGGGTCAGATACNCAANTAGTAAAAGAACTTCTCTACCAATGTGCCCTNAAACATCCCATGGTAGAAAAAAGAAGAAATATAATTATTGAGTTGGAAGATTTTGGAGAATATGGNTTGAAATTTAACGTCTATTTTTGGTTACAACAAACATGGGAAATAATTTCCATTAAAAGTGATATAAGATTGGCCATAGATCAAGCTTTTAGAAATAATAACATCAAAATACCTTTTCCNCAAAGAGATTTACATCTTATTTCTGATNCAAGAAAAAAGTAATTAAACGATTCTAATATCCTTAATTAATATTTGCATATTTCTATTTCCTTTATAAACGTTTTCATCAATAGTACCCACCACATCCATAAAATGAGCATTTTTAACCATATTGTACGAATCAATACTGTTAAACCAAATAGCATCCGTTAGGTGATTTGTTAAGTAATCTGTAAATTGAAACTTAATATGATTTTCGCCTACTATTTTAGGCGGAATATTATTCATNAGCTTTTTAAAAATAAAAATTGGTTTGGGATTCCCAATTCCAAAGGGCTCCATTTGTTTAATTATTCGATAAATTTTTGGAGTATTATTTTGATTGCGATTTTCAAATAGNTCTTTTAAAGATAATTCAGAATCNATGTATATTTTTGGAATTAAATCTTCTTTTTTTATTACCTTTTTAATCTCAGCTTCAAAAGCTTCTTTAAATAGTTCTAGATTTTCCTTTTTCAAACTTAANCCTGCAGCATATTTATGCCCTCCAAATCTTANGAAAAAATGTTTTAATTTATTTAAAACCTTGTAAAGATCAAACCCTTTAACTGATCTAGCAGAGCCCGTAATTATTTCATTTTTTCCAGTTAAAACGATTGTAGGAAAATAATATTTTTCAATAATTCTAGATGCTACTATACCAACTACTCCTTTATGCCAGTCTGGCGAATACACAAAATTGGTAAATCTTTCAATAGATTGTTTACTTAATTGATCTAAAGCTTGATCTGTAATTTGTTCGTCTATTTTTTTTCTCTTGTCATTTATTGACTCAATTTTNGATAAATTTCTTTTAACATCATCAATATTAGAAATTAAAAAAGTAGTAGCCATCGAGGCGCTGTCCAATCTTCCGGCAGCGTTAATTCTTGGTGCTATTTTGAAAATTAAATCTCCTATATTATAATTATTTTGAGTATTTAATTTTTCGAACAGTAGTTGAAAAGGGGGAATAGATGATTTGTTCATTGCCTTTAACCCCAAAAAAACAAGCAAACGATTTTCATTGATAAGTGGAACTAAGTCAGCTGCTGTAGCAACTGCAGCTAATTGAAAAAATGCATTTAATTCTATTTCTAAATTATACTTTTTTAAATAACATTGAATGAGTTTAAATCCAACACCGCAGCCACAAAGTTCTTTAAATGGATATTCACAATCGTATTGCTTTGGATTAAGAATGGAAAATGCTTCAGGTAATAACTCACCAGGTTTGTGATGGTCACAAATTATTAAATCAACATTATATTCTTTTAAAGATTTTGAGGCTTTTAAGTCTTTTATACCACAATCTAGAGCAATTACTAAGTCAATAGAATTTTCTTTACACCAGGCTACACTTTTTAAGGAAATACCGTAGCCTTCAATTTCTCTGTGGGGTTGATAATGCATTACCTTGGCATTAATTTTTTTTAAAAACTCAACCATTAAAGCAACCGAACACGTTCCATCAACATCGTAGTCTCCGTAAATCAATATGGATTCATTTTTTCTAATAGCAGAATTTAATCGTGTAATAGATTTTTGCATTCCTTTCATTAAAAATCCATCATGAAATTGATTAAAATTAGGTCTAAAATAGTTTTGGGCTGCAGCATAATTATCCACTCCTCTAGACACTAAAATTTTAGATATGATATTAGAAACATTTAATTCTGAAGCCAATTCTTTTACGAATTTTAGATTTACTTCATTATCGACCCATTCAAATTTATTGGAATTCATCATATAACAATAAATATATGTTTTAAGTACATAAATAATGTACGTAGACTTTAATTATTATGAAATAACATTAACAAATTCATTAGTAAGATTTATTTGTGGTAATTTTGAAGGATGAAAGAATTAGAGAGCTATAAATGGAGGTATGCGACCAAGAAATTTGATCCGAAGAGAAGGGTGTCAAATTCTAACATTGATGTGATAAAAAAAGCTATATCCTTAGCCCCTTCCTCATACGGATTACAACTATTTAAAGTGTTGATAATAGAAAATCAAAAGATAAAAAATCGATTAAGAAAAGTCTCTTACAACCAATCTCAAATTTCTGATGCCTCTCATATTTTCGTGTTTTGTAATAGCACAAAGATTGTTGAAAAAGATATTGATATATTTGTTGAAAACACATCAGTCATTCAAGAAAAAAAAATTAGCGAAATTCAAGGTTATGGTAATTTTTTAAAAAAAAGTTTATTAAAAAAAGACCATAGAGAAATAACTATCTGGACGACAAATCAAGTTTACATTGCCCTTTCTTACTTAATGACAATTTGTGCATCTATGAAATTAGACACCTGTCCAATTGAAGGGTTTGAATCAGAAAAGTACAATACTATTTTAAACTTAAATCAGACCAATTTTAGCTCTTCTGTGGTTGCTGCTGTTGGCTACCGATCTGAAGAAGATAAATCGCAACATGATAAAAAAGTAAGAAAGTCTTTTGATCAATTATTTGAAACTATTTAAATGGATTTATCAAAAAAAGTAAATCAAGTCTTAACACTTTTAATATTAGGATTTATTTGGGGAAGCTCATTTATTTTGATGAAAAAAGGACTAAATAGTTATCCCCCAATTGAAATTACATTATATAGAATTTTCATTGTTTTCATTGTTTTTTTGCCTCTGGGAATTAAAGATNTTTTTAAANTTCAAAAAAAAACCGGAATCGTATTATTAATATCTGCCATAATTGGAAGCGTAATTCCGTATTTTTTATTTATTAAAGCACAAACTAAAATTGATAGTTCTTTAAATGGTATTTTAAACTCTATCACCCCCTTATTTACATTGATTTTGGGGGTGCTTNTATTTAAAAATAAAACAAATTTGAAAGCAGTNCTAGGAGTTTTTTTGGGATTAATGGGAGCATGTGGATTAATTTTTCTAAGTAAAGGAGATNNTGAGTGGACTGGCACATTTTTATATGCTATTTTTCCGGTGATTGGTTCTGGCTGTTATGCATTAAATATTAATTTAATTAAAAACTTTTTAAAAGAGATTCCTGCATTAAAAATTACAAGCTGGTCTTTTATTTTAATTGGTCCTGTAGCCGGTTTTATTTTNTTTTTCAATACCAATTTCACCCATAATTTAATTTATAACGATGAAAATTATATCAANTTTTTATACATCAATATTTTGGGAATCCTTGGAAGTGGTGTTGCGTTTTGGATATTTAATTTACTTATTAAAGAAACTTCTTCNGTTTTTGCATCAACTGTTACTTTCTTAATTCCCATTATTGCTATTCTTTGGGGGGTAATTGATGGAGAAACCTTTAGCCCACNTCAANCAATGCTGTGCTTGGTTATTTTTACTGGTATTTATTTAATAAAATCCAAGCCCTCTACTAATTAAAAAGCTATATTCTACTAATTAAATTAGTTATCAATTTTTTTAAATCTTCTACTTTATTCAAGGGTAATGTATTGGATTTATCATAGGGGTCGTGGTAAGCTTTAATACCACCCATAGTATAAATAAAAATAGCGGGTATATTTTTTTGAGAAAACCAGTAATGGTCTGAATTGGGGGCTTGGGCTCGCAANTTTATTTTAGAAAAAAACTCTAAATTATTATTGATTTTTCCTATTAGTTTAGCAGCTTTTTTTTGCTCAAAAGCATTGACAATTGATATCCCATCTTCTCCTGTTCCTACAATATCTAAATTCACTAATAATTTAACTTTGGGTAACTTATTTAAAGGATTTTCTACATAAAATTTGGATCCTAAAAGACCTACTTCTTCAGCTCCAAAACAAATAAATACCATATTATATTTTGGTTTATTCTCTACATAATAGTTTGCTAAGTTTAATAATAAACTAATACCACTAGCATTATCATTTGCTCCAGGAAACATCACTTCTCCCATCATACCTAAATGATCATAATGAGCAGATATTANAATAGACTTTTTATTTTTCCCTTTTAATTGACCTACTACATTATGGGTCTCTAATAAAGAAATAAATTCATTATTAAGATCTATTTCTATCGAAGAGATGTTATCTTTTATTACTNCACTTTGAAGATANATTAGCGGGTAAGGGAGCTCATACTGAGATANGGACCATTGTAATTTTTTGGGGCTTATCCATAAAATTGGATAGTGTCTACTNAGTATTTTTTTTAGCTCATNATATAAAGAAAGCGTATCCTTATTTAAAATATTTGAAATATCAATTGATAGAAATAATTGTTNCTTATTTATACTGTTCCCTAAAAAAGATTTCCAATTATTTAAGTTAACCTTTACCATTTTGAATACCCCTTTTGATGGCCCTGAAGAAGGATCAACAAAATAATCTTGNCCAGGNATTAAAACTGAANCGTTAATTTTTAAAGTGATTTTTTCTGGGAAAGTATTTACACTAATATTGAATTTTTGCAAATANCCCTTGTTATTTAAGCTCTCTATTCCAATATTAGAAAACTCATNAGCTAAAAATGTTGCTGCTTTTAAATGTCCATTGTCTACATATCCGCGGCCTTTAAAAAACTCACTACAAAGGGTATCAACATATTTANTATAATTAATGGGCTGGGAAAATATTGAAAATGAATAAAAAGTGCTTAATAATAAGAACAGTTTAATCATCGTGATTGATATCTTCTTTCTACCAATTTAAATAACCTTTTTACATGATTAGACTTTAAATTCCAGTTGTACTTTTTAGAAAGTTCTTTTTTTAAATAGTCCAGAGCGTCATTATGATTGTTTAATTGATTTAATTGAGTAATTGCGATAGTAAAAGCTTCACTGTCTCCAGAAAATAAATTTTCTGTCATAAGATACCTTTCATTAATCCCTATTTCNTTGTTTAAATCGATTATTGGTTGCTGTCCAAACTGATCCGCTAAAGAAATCTGAGGACTACCTGAATGAATATCATTTACAGATCTAGAAGTTNTTATTTCTTTTTTTTCTGTAATTTCTGCTTTAGCTTCTTCTTCTACTATAACATCAATTAAATTAATTTGATTTTCTTCGACTTTTTGATTTAAATCTTCTTGAGTGTTTAATTCATTATTTTTATCTACTAAGTGTTGTAAAATTACCAGTCTTTCGTGAAGCAATCTTACTGAATTTAATAAAGGTTGTATATGTTGAGTTTGAAGATCTACATTACTTAAATTTACAATACCTTCACTAAGATCTTTTGATAGATTTTCAATTGAATTTAAATTAAACTCTTTCATGACTACAAGATAACAAAACAAAATTCAATATTTTTACACGAAATTTGATTTTGTTATTTGAATGTTATCAACACACCATTTTGATTAAAATCTTCGTTTCTAATTCTAATTAAGTAAAATTTGCAAATTAATAATTCATATTCATTACGAGAAATATCAGAAATAACTGGCGGAAGATGTTATGGGAATGTAGATGTTAAAATAAAAAATATTCATTTTGACAGTAGAAGATTTGTAAAAGATAATAACCATTTATTTATAGCTTTTAAAACTTTTAATGACGATGGTCATTCTTATATCAACAAAGTATATGAATTTGGGGTTAAACAATTTTTAACTCACAAAAAGCCAAAAAACATCCAAAAAGGTACTGGTTACTTAATTGTTAAAGATACATTGGTAGCTTTACAAACTTGGGCTGCTTACCATCGATTACAATATAAAATTCCTGTTTTGGCTATTACCGGAAGTTATGGAAAAACTATTATCAAAGAATGGATCTACTTTTTAATCCATAGAAAAATAAAGACTTTAAGGAGTCCTAAAAGTTATAATTCCCAATTTGGAGCAGCATTAACGATGCTCTCCCTTCAAAAAGAACACGAGCTAGCAATTATTGAAACAGGGATTTCTTATCCAGGTGAAATGATTAAAATGAAAAAAATGATTCAACCTACTCATACTATTTTATCTAACGTAGGCGATGAACATATTGAAAATTTCAATTCTTATAATGAACTAAAAAAAGAGAAAGAAATTATTTTAAAAAACACCCAATTCACCTACTTCAAAAATTACAGTGATATAGCTTACCGCAAATCAATAAAAAATAATGGGTCGGAAATTATAAGTTTAACAAACAAAAAGTATTCTTTTTTAATTCATCAAAAAGATGAAATTTCTTTTAGAAATTTCATTTGTTGTTTGAATTTTTTAGATCAAATAGAATTTAGTTCAAAAGAAATTAAAAAATGGTGTTTCAATTTACCAGAAATAGCTTTGCGATTTGAGAAAAAACCTGGCATTAACAACTCTATAATTATTAACGATTCATATGCTAATAATATTCAATCTTTAAAAATTGCATTAGAAAATTTAAAATTAGAAAGTAATGAAAAAAATACTGTATTAATCTTATCAGATCCATTAGAAAAGAATTACGATTACAAAGAATTATCTAAAATAATTGGGACTTTTAAAATATCTCAATTTATCGGAATTGGCAAGAAGCTATACATTAATAAATCGCTTTTTTTAAGTCCCCATCTTTTTTATAAAGACACTGCCGAATTTTGGGAGGATTTTAAAAATATAGATTTTCAAAATAACTTTATTTTAATAAAAGGTGATCGAAGTACCGAATTTCAAAAAACAGCTTTAAAATTAGAGGCAAAAAAACATCAAACCATTTTAGAAATAAACCTTTCTAACCTTATCAAAAATTTTAATCGTTATAAAAAATTACTATCCCCAGCTACTAAAGTACTGGTAATGATTAAGGCTTCTGGCTACGGTACTGGATTAATTGAATCTGCTAAAGTTTTAGAACAAAACAAAGCTGATTATTTAGGTGTTGCCTATGCAGACGAAGGCATAGAATTAAGAAAAAATAATATAACATTACCAATATTGGTTATGAACGTAAGTTCTGATTCTATGGAAGATATAATCGATCATCAATTAACTCCATCCATACACGACTTACATCAACTCAACCATTTTACCAATATTCTAGTGAGTTTAGGAATTAAAAATTATCCAATTCATATAAAACTCAATACAGGGATGAATAGATTAGGGTTTGATGAAGATGAAATAAACAATTTATGTGATTATTTATTAGCTCAGCCTGAAGTAAAAGTAGAGGGAATTTTTAGCCATTTAGCAGCAAGCGAAATAGAAGAGGGAAAAGATCTGACCAAAAAACAAATTAACAGCTTTCAAGAACTATCTACTCTAATTGAATCAAAATTAAGTATTGACACTACTAAACATATTTTAAATACATCTGGAATTGAGAACTATTCAGATCATGAAATGGATATGGTTAGATTAGGAATTGGTCTTTATGTCGGCTCAAAGAAACCTTATAATTCAACTGTAGCTTCTTTAATAACCCGTATTGCTAAAATAAGAAATATTAAAAAGGGAGACCACCTTGGATATGGGCTGGATAGAATAGAAAAAAATATGAAAATTGCCATTATTCCTATTGGTTATGCAGATGGATTTAAAAGAAAATTAGGTAATGGTGTTGGTAAAGTCTATATCGAAGATTCTTTTCATAAAACTGTAGGAAATATTTGCATGGATATGTCTTTTATAGATATTTCAGATACTGATTTCAATGTTGGTGACAGAGTAGAGATATTTGGGAAGAATAACGACATCAATAAAGTAGCTAAATCTATCAATACTATAGCCTACGAATTAATTAGTTCTATTTCTAATAGAGTGGTTAGAGTTTATTTAAAAGATTAATGAAAAATAAATTTTTTTCCAACCTAATTCTCATTCTTTTACTCAATGTAGTAATTAAACCTATTTATATTCTTGGAATAGATGCTGAAATACTTAAAATTACAGAGTACAATAATCCGGGCGCTTACGGCACTTATTTTTCATTACTTAATTTAACTTTTATTTTCAATATTATTCTTGACCTTGGAATCAATAATTTTAATACAAGAAATATTGCTCAGAATAATCAACTTTTCACAAAGCATTTTTCTAAAATATTTACTCTAAAAATCACTCTTAGTATTATATATCTTATTGTATTACTTGGTGTTGGTTATTTTTTAAATTACAGTTTTAAAGAATTAAAATGGCTATTTATAATTGGGTTTAATCAAGTTTTAGTAGCTATTATTCTTTACATACGATCTAATTTATCTGCTTTATTACAATTTAAAAAGGATGGCCTCTTGTCAGTGGCAGATCGTTTGGTATTGATTTTATTTTGTGGGTACTTTATTTGGGGGATTAATAACAGTTCTGTAATTTCTATTGAATTTTTTATTTATTCACAAACTTTTGCATACTTATTAACCATTCTAATTGGTTTAATTTTTCTATTTAAGCATTCTTCATTTCCTAAATTGCTCTTGGATCCACTATTTTTCAAATTGATTATAAAGAAAAGTTTCCCCTATGCATTATTAATTTTTCTAATGTCAATATATTATTATTCAGATGTGGTTATGGTGGAAAAAATGCTTGATAATATTGAAGTAGTAAGCTATGCTCATGGATATAGATTTTTTTTAGCAGTAAATATGATTGGATATTTATTTGCTGGACTTTTACTTCCAATTTTTTCCAAACTTATAAAAGATCAAAAAAGTATTCAACCAATATCCTGGCTTTCATTTAAAACCCTTTTTATGATAGCATTAATTATAAGTGTATCTATCTGGACTTATAAAAGTCAAATTTTGAACTGGCGGTATGAAATCAATGGATTTAATTTAGAACATTCTAGTGACACATTTGGTTGGTTAATGATCTCATTTGTTGCTGTTTCTTGTAATTATATATTTGGAACTCTTTTAACAGCCAATGGTAGTTTAAAATCACTCAATATTATTGCAGCACTAGGAATTTTTATAAATATATCTCTCAATTTATTGTTAATTCCTAAATGGGGTTCTGAAGGAGCATCTTTTGCAAGTGCATTAACTCAATTTTTTATATTAATCTCCCAGATATTTTTTTCTTACAAATATTTCCATTTTACTTTTGATCTAAAACCTTCTTTGCAAATTATTTTTTCTACTGTATTTTTATTTTCTGTAGCTTACATTATTTCAAATAAATCCCCTTTAATTTGGGAATACAATTTATTTATGACATTTACATTTGGAATTTTTATAGGAGTTGCTCTCAAAATATTTAATTGGAAGGAACTCCTAAAACTTTTTAAAACATCTAAGCCATGATATTTAAATTTGCTTGTAGAGAAACATCCTATAACTTACATTTGTAAAGACAAAACATACCTTATGACATCTTCTGAACATAATTCATTTGACTTAATATCATTTTTATGGTTAAAAAAGACAACATTAATTAGTATTGGAATTTTAGCTTCTATAAGTTCCGCTATAGTCTCACTGATAATTGAAGAAAAGTTTGAATCTACAGTTACATTATATCCTACCAAAACAAGTTCAGTAACATTCAATCAAAATATTACAGAAGATCAAAGTGTTTCAAAATTTGGTGAAGATCAAGAAGCAGAACAAATGTTACAAATTTTAGAATCAAGTTCTATTCGTTCAAGAATAATTAATAAGTATGATTTAATATCGCATTACGAGATTGATTTATCCTCAAAATATGTAAATACTGATTTAACAAAAACTTACCTAAAAAATATCAATTTTAAAAGAAATAATAATGGTGCTGTTTTGATTAATGTACTAGATAAAAATCCTGATACTGCAGCATTAATTGCCAACGATATTGCTTCCCTTTTTGATAGTATTAAAAACGCAATGATTCACGAAAGAGCCTTAACAGATTTCAAAATCAAAAAGCAGAAACTTAATAAAATAAAGGCTGAAGTGCAAAGTTTAAGAGACACCATGACTTCACTATCTTCTATGGGAGTAGTGATAGACGATGCCTATAGAGCTCTAACCGAAGGCTATGTAAATGCAAAAGACGCTAAAATGAAAGAATCGTTTAGGGTTAAAATGAATATGACAGAAAAATATGGTTCTGTTCTAAAATCATTTCAAATAAAAGCGGGATTTTTGTCCAAAAGATTAGCTAATATGGAAACCTCCTATGAACAAGCTGAAAGTGATGCTAATAGTTATTTGTCCCATAAGTTTATAGTTGAAAAAGCCTATCCAGCAGAAAAAAAAGCCTATCCCATAAGATGGCTCATTGTAGTTTTATCTACATTCTCAGCTCTTCTTTTTGGAGTTACTGTAATTCTTATAAAAAATAGAATAGACCAATTTAGTAATTCATGATCAACGGATTTCTTACTAAAAGAATTTCCTTCTTTATAGTATTGTTATTTATTATTACAAATTCAATATTAATTTACTTTGATTTTTATTATTTATTAGCATTGCCTTTATTGGTCTTATTGGGATATTTATACATTTATCATCTTGACATAGTTTTTTTAATTATTGTTTTCTGTACTCCTCTTTCTTTTAATTTTGAAAATCTAGCAATCGGTGGAATTGGCTTTTATTTTCCTACAGAGCCCATGTTGTTAGTATTTAGCTTCATTTTTATTTTTAAATCTATTTTAAATACAAATCCAGAAAATAAAATAAACTACTTTAAAAATCCCATATTATTTATTGTACTAATTCAGATAATTTGGATCTTTTTTTCTTCAATAACTAGTGAATTTCCATCTGTTTCCTTTAAGTTTCTTTTATCAAGAAGTTGGTTTATAGTTCCTTTGTTATTTTACGGAATAGGTTATTTTAAGAAAGATAAAACATCTACTTATTATTTTTTTAGTTCCTTCTTAGCCTCCATGCTTATTGTCACTTTTTATACATTAACAAATCATATGCTAAACGGTTTTAGTGAAGAATCAGGTCATTGGGTTATGTGGCCTTTTTTTAAAGATCACACTTCATATGGAGCAATTCTAGCTTTATCCATTCCTATTAATTTTTGGTTAATTTATAACTCAAAAAACCAATTCATTAAAAATCTATTTGTTTTAAGTTTAATCATTTTTTTTATTGGATTGTATTTTAGTTATACACGAGCTGCGTGGTTAAGTATTTTAATTGCTCTAATTATATATTTTCTATTCTACTTTAAAATTAAATTTAAATGGTTAGTTGGATTAGTGATAATTCCCTTAATTTTTATTTTTTTTAACCTCACTGAAATCTCTTACTTAGTTCAAAAAAATGATGCGGAACACACCACAGAAAACTTTTCTGAAAGAATTGAATCCATGTCAAATATTTCATCTGATGCTTCCAACTTAGAACGTCTTAACAGGTGGAATTCGGCGGTAAAGTTATTTTTAAAAAGACCTTTTTGGGGTTGGGGACCAGGAACTTATTCATTTGTGTATGCCCCATTTCAAAGTTCTAAAGATTTGACTATTATAAGCACTAATTTTGGAGATGGAGGAAATGCTCATAGTGAATATTTAGGGCCATTAGCTGAGCAGGGACTTATTGGTTTTATAATTAATTTATTTCTTATTTCTTTCCTCTTTATCTACACAGGTCTCTTCTACATAAGATCTGAAAATTTATATTATAAAAACTTGACATTAGTTATTATTTTATCTCTTACCACCTATTTTTCTCATGGATTGTTAAATAATTATTTAGATACTGATAAGGCAGCTGTTCCAATCTGGGGTCTGGTTAGTATTTTCATTACTATTAGCTTTTTTTTAGAAGGGAATAATAATGAGCAACGTAAAAAGTTTAAGTAGTTAAAACTTAATTTTTGATATGATTAAATTAAAAAAGGTTTTTGAATGTAATAACTGCAACCATCAGAGCGGCAAATGGACGGGTAAGTGTGTAGAATGTGGTTCTTGGAATACGGTTTCTGAACAAATTATAAATCCTAAAAAAAACTCTTTTATCGAAAGCCTTAAACAGCCACAACTTTTAGAAAGTATTAGTAGTGATAAAAGTGAAAAAATATTCATAAAAGATCAGGAATTTAATCGCGTCATTGGTAATGGACTCGTAAAAGGATCCGTTATATTATTAGGAGGAGAGCCAGGAATAGGAAAATCTACTCTCAGTTTAAAAATAGCTTTAACATTAGAAAAAAAAGTACTTTATATCTCCGGAGAAGAAAGTAATGAACAAATAAAGTTAAGAGCAAATCGATTAACTTACACTAATGACCAGTGCTTTGTTTTTAATGAAACTGAAATAAATACAATTATAAAAACTAGTGAAGAAGTCAAGCCTCAGCTTATCATTGTAGATTCTATTCAAACTATTTACAATAATGAAATTGATGCAATTCCAGGNAGTGTTTCACAAATAAAACATAGTGCTGAAATATTAATTAAATATGCAAAAGAAAAATCTATTCCTGTTATTNTAATAGGTCATATTACTAAAGATGGAGCTATAGCAGGGCCCAAAGTTTTAGAACATATGGTTGATACGGTATTACAGTTTGAAGGTGATAAAAATCATCTTTACAGGCTAGTTAGAAGTATAAAAAACAGNTTTGGAAGNACNAACGAACTTGGTATTTATGAGATGAATGAAAGAGGATTAAAAGAAATAAGCTCTCCTAGTAAAATGCTTATCTCTACCAACGAAGAGCAACTAAGTGGAATTGCTTTGGGATGTAGTTTAGAAGGAGTTCGGCCTATTATGATTGAAGCTCAAGCTCTTACGTCTGCAGCAACATATGGCAATCCCCAAAGGTCTGCTAATGGGATAGATTTAAAAAGATTGAATATGTTATTAGCTGTTATNGAGAAAAGAGGAGGAATGAAATTAAGTCAAAAAGATGTATTTTTAAATATTACAGGTGGTTTAAAAGTTCAAGACCCTGGCATAGACCTATCTCTAGTCTGTGCAATTTTATCCTCTTTTTTTGACTTTTATATCCNAGACAAAGTTTGTTTTATTGGTGAAGTAGGATTAAGTGGAGAAATAAGGCCTGTAAGCAGAATTAATGAAAGAATTAAAGAAGTGATCAAAATGGGAATTAACACTATTTACATAAGTAAATACGCAAAAATTAATTTTGAAAAAAATAAACTATTTGAATTAATAAAGGTAGGTAAGCTGCAAGAAATCATTCAACAATTATTTAAATAAATAATTTTAAGTTCTAGAAATACGGAGTTTGTTTTATCTTTGNGTGAAATAATTAAACAATGGNAGTTCTTCCNCAAGAAAAAGAAATTATTANTGAGTTTGAAATTTTTGACAATTGGATGGAAAAATATGAATATCTTATTGACCTGGGGAAAGATTTACCNATAATCGANTCTTCCTATAAGCAAGATGAAAATCTAATCAAAGGGTGTCAATCGAGAGTTTGGCTTTNCGCTGAGTACGATCAAGGAAAAGTATCTTTTTTTGCAGACAGTGAAGCCATTATTACTAAAGGAATTATAGCTTTACTCATAAGAGTATTAAATCATCAACCTCCAAGNCATATTATAGATGCAGAACTTAATTTTATCAATAAAATTGGTTTAACCAATCATTTATCCCCTACAAGAGCAAATGGATTGTTAGAAATGGTAAAGCAAATGAAGGCTTATGCATATTCTTTAATGATTAAAAACAAATAATATGGCCAGTGCTGAGGATTTAATAAGTATCAAAAAAAAAATTGAATATAAAATCATCAATGTTCTCAAAGCTATTTTTGATCCTGAGATACCTGTTGACATTTATGAATTGGGGTTAATCTATGAAATTAAGATAAGTGATCTTTTCAATGTAGAAATCATAATGACTTTAACTTCACCAAACTGTCCTGTAGCTGAATCTATGCCTAAAGAAGTAGAAGATAAAGTTGGTGAAGTACATGGTGTAGAAAGTTCAAAAGTAAATATTGTTTTTGACCCGCCTTGGGATAAAGATATGATGAGCGAAGAAGCCAAACTTGATTTAGGAATGATTTAAATAAAAATTATGGAATTTGGAATAGATGCAATAGATTATTATTTACCAAGAATTGCTTTAAAAATTAGNACTCTAGCAGAGCAAAGAAATATAATCCCTGCTAAATTAGAAAAAGGNTTAGGATTAAAATATATGGCTTTAGNAGACGTGAATGAAGATACGGCCTCAATGGCTGCAAACTCTCTTTTAAACCTNATTCAAAATAATAATATTGATCCAACAACTATCGGAAGAATTTATTTAGGAACCGAAAGTGCTGTAGATGCTGCCAAACCAACTGCTACTTATGCGGTAGGAACAGTAGAGAAAATGTTGAGTTCGAAATTTGGGCAAAGATGTTTCAAAAATTGTGATGTAGTAGATTTAACCTTTGCCTGTGTTGGAGCGGTAGATGCTTTAGAAAATTGTTTAGACTGGGTAAGAGTTCATCCAGAAAAAAAAGCTATTGTTATTGCTTCTGATGTTGCAAAATATAAACTTGGATCATCAGGAGAATATACCCAGGGAGCTGGTGCAGTTTCAATGCTTATTACTTCAGAACCTGATCTCTTAGTTATTGAAAAAACTATNGGGATTAGCATGGAACATGTATCAGACTTTTTCAAACCAAGAATAAGNGTTGATAATGATTATTTAAAAAAGAATAATATAACAGTTCAACAACTNACTAACTCAAAAAAGGAAAAATTAGANTTCTATTTTGAAGAACCTGTTTTTGACGGTCAATATTCTAATGAATGTTACCAAAATAGAATTGCCGAAGGATTAAATCATTTTAAATCCCAAAAATCTATTGACTTTCTAAATGATTGGGATCATATGATTTTTCACCTTCCCTATGCCTTTCAAGGAAGAAGAATGATGTTGGACATTTGGCTTGAATGGATTAAAGAAAATAATCTAATTTCAAAGCTAGAAGATGAAATTGGTGAGATGAATAATAGTGAATTCAAAATTTGGAGAAAAGCTGCTTCAAAGTCTGTTATGTATCAAAATTTTATTGAAAATAAAATAAANGATGGAGAAATGGCTTCAAGCTACATAGGGAATATGTATACTGCATCCATATTCATGTCTCTTATAAGTCTTCTTTANTGCGCATTTGATAAAAAAAGAGAAATAAATGGGGATCATGTAGGTTTTTTAAGTTATGGCAGTGGCTCTAAATCTAAAATATTTCAAGGAAAATTTTCCTCAAAATGGAAACAGAAAGTAACTCATTTACATGTTATGAAAGACATTAATTCAAGAACTATTATCGACTTTCATTCATANGAAAAACTTCACAACGGAGCATTAAAAGTTCCTATAGTTAATAATGAAAATATTATTTTAAAAAGCATTGATGAGANTGAAAATAAGGAAGGCTTTAGGCATTATATAAAAAATTGAGTGAAATAAGAAATAGAGTAGCTGAAAGTAATCTTATTACAATCGACATGAAATCATTTAAAGGTTCTCAGAAAAGAGCGTATTTAGATATTTCTCCTTGGCTATTTAAGGGGATGGTTCTTAAAGAAAAACTTTTTAGANATCACCTTGAAAGTGAAAATTGGAAACAATATCAAAATAAATTTGTTGCTATTTATTGTTCTAATGATGTAATTATCCCAATTTGGGCATTTATGCTAATTACGAAATGTTTAAAACCATATACCAACAATATTATTTTTGGAGATAAAACGGAACTTGAAAATAAAATCTTTGAAATAAATATTAATACACTAGATTTGGAAAAATTGCAAGATAAAAGGATTCTTATTAAAGGNTGTGCTAAAACCTATATTCCTGAACAAAGTTATATTCAAGTTACAAATAAACTTTTAGGAACTGTAAAATCTCTTATGTTTGGAGAGGCTTGCTCGAATGTGCCTATATTTAAATCTAATTAATAAGCTCTTTTATTAATTCCCTCAATATAGTTTATAAAAGATCTATTTACNACTTTATTTCCTCCTGGAGTTGGATAATCNCCAGTGAAGTACCAATCTCCTGTATGGCTTGGGCATGCTTTATGTAAATTTTCTACAGTTTGAAAAATTATTTTGACTTCAGCATTAATATTTTTATGAGTTAATAATATCGCGATTTTATCTGATACTTCTTGATAATTAAAAGGTTGATAGATCAGTTTTACATAATTTTCTTCTTTCAAGGTTCCCTCTTTTTCAGCAATTTTACATTTTTGGTAAACATCATTTATAATATTTTCCTTCNCATTTTCCTTAATTAAAGAAATAGCAGCCTGAAACGCAATAAAGTCACCTAATTTAGCCATATCAATACCATAACAATCCGGATACCTAATCTGTGGAGCTGATGAAACAATTACAATTTTTAAAGGATCTAGGCGATCTANAATTCTTATTACACTTTGTTTTAAAGTAGTTCCTCTAACTATAGAATCNTCAATAATTACTACTGAATCTTTATTTCTTCTAAGAGAGCCGTAAGTAATATCATATACATGAGCTACCATCTCATCTCTAGAGTCATCTTGGGTAATAAATGTTCTTAGTTTAGCATCTTTAACCATAATTTTTTCTGCTCTTGTTCTTATAGCCAAAATTTTATCTAATTCTTTAGTATATGAAGAGGATTTAAAATCAAGTTTTTTTATTTTTTCTTTTTTAACATCNGATAAATGATTTTCTATTTCTTTTACCATTCCATAATATGACATCTCTGCGGTATTTGGAATAAATGAGAAAACTGTATTTTTTAAATCATAATCTATAGCATTTAGAACTTGATTAACTACTAATTTCCCTAACTGAAGTCTCTCTTTGTAAATGTCTTTATCTGTTCCTCTAGAAAAATAAATTCTTTCAAAGGAACATTTTTTAATTTCTTTNGGAACATTTATTTCAACTTCTTTAAAAGAATTATTTTTTTTAATAATTAATGCACAACCAGGTTTTAATTCATTGATTTTTTCCCATTTCACATTAAAAGCTGTTTGTATAACGGGTCTTTCAGATGTAACTACAAAAACTTCATCATCTTCATACCAAAAGGCTGGTCTTATTCCATTTGGATCTCGTATAACAAAAGAATCACCATGACCTAATAATCCTGCCATGGTATAGCCTCCATCCCAATCAACTGAAGCATTTTTTAAAATCTTTTCAATATTTAAATTTTCAGCTATATACTTTGAAATTTCTTTATTATCTACTTTTTTTTCAATTTGCTCTCTAAAGATCCTGGTGTTTTCTTGATCTAGAAAATGTCCTATTTTTTCTATAATGGTAACAGTGTCAGAAACTTCTTTAGGATGTTGTCCAATATTTACTAGTATATCAAAAAGTTCATCAACATTGGTTAGATTGAAATTTCCAGCCACTACTAAATTTCTTGTCATCCAATTATTTTGTCTTAGAAAAGGGTGACAATTTTCTTTCTTGTTTTTACCAAAAGTACCGTATCTCAAATGACCTAAGAATAATTCTCCTGTAAATGCCTCGTTTGCCTTTAAATAAGAAATATCTTTTAACTTTTCAGGACTATTTTTATGTAAAGTTTCAAACCTCTTGTGTACGTATGAAAAAATATCTTTTATAGGCTGATTTTGAATACTCCTGTATCTACTTATAAATCTAGTTCCTGGTTCTACATCAAATTTAATATTGGCTAATCCAGCACCATCTTGGCCACGATTNTGCTGTTTTTCCATTAATAAATACATTTTATTTAACCCATATAAAGCGGTACCATATTTTTTCAAATAAAATTCTAAAGGCTTTTTTAATTTTAAAAGGGCAATACCACATTCGTGTTTAATAGCGTCACTCATTAGGATTTTTTAACTTTACAAGAGTACAATGTTTCATTTAATATTTTTTATAATTGGAAAGATAATTATAAACACTTATTTAACTTGAAAAATAAATTTAAAAATATTATCAAACCTCTTTTTTTAATTTCAATTTTCCTACCTACTATTAGTAATAGGTTAATTGGGCAAGCCTCAGCTAAATTCATTAAAAATAATGGTCAATTTCATGAAAATATTGACTTTAAACTTCAACATAATGCAGGAAATATATACTTTGAAAAAAGCAGCGTTAAATACGATTTATTTCAAAAAGATAAAATAAATGCTGTAAGACACGGAGATACTAGTTTTAAAAAAATATTAGGTCATAGATATGAAAGTATTTTTATAGGAAGTAATACAAATACAGTTATAGAAGGGGGTAAAAAAATTAATAGTTACCATAATTACTTTATTGGAAAAGACTCCACTAATTGGAAATCACGTGTTCCATTGTATAGTGAAATAAAATATATTGATGTTTATAAAAATATAGATGTCAAGTATTATTCAAGTGGTGGAAAATTAAAATATGATTTTACTATTCACCCTAAGGCATCTCCAGAAAACATAAAAATTAAATACGTAGGTATTGATAGTATTTACATTAAATCCGGACATCTAATATTAAAAACATCAGTAGGAAATGTTATTGAACAAGCTCCCCTAGCCTATCAAGTCATAAACGAAAGAAAGCAAACCATTCCGTGTGAATTTAAATTAAAGAATGACATAGTAAGTTTCAAATTCAAAAAAAAATATGATCAGAACTACGATCTAGTTATTGATCCATTATTAATTTTTTCCACTTACTCTGGGTCAAGTGCTAATAATTGGGGCGAAACAGCTACTTATGACCAAACAGGACATTTATATGCTGGAAGTATTGCATTTGGTAATGGGTATGATGTTACTACCGGTGCTTACGATATGTTTTATGATGGAGGAGTTGGATTTGGAAGCACTGGAACTGATATATGTATTAGTAAATTTTCAGTTAATGGAGACTCTTTAAAATACAGCACCTATTTAGGTGGAAATGGAAATGAAAATCCTCATAGCTTAGTGGTAAATAGCAACGATGAGCTTTTTGTTTTAGGAAGTACCGGTTCTGCGAATTTTCCAACAACTTTAAATGCCTATGACACTTCTTTTAATGGAGGAGACTTTTTTGGTTTTATAAATTATCCATTCGGCTCCTCTGATTATTATTTAGAATATCCTAATGGAACTGATATTGTTGTTACCAAATTTTCTAGTGATGGATCTAGTTTAGTTAGCTCCACTTTTTTTGGAGGCACTAAAAATGACGGAATTAATGAATCTGGAGCTAATAATTATAACGGAAATTTACTCTGTCATTTTTACGCTGATGAATATAGAGGAGAAATAATATTGGATAGCTCCGGAAATTGTTACGTTGCATCAAGTAGTTCTTCAATAGATTTCCCATTACAAAATTCGGCTCAGAATAATATAGGCGGAATGCAAGATGCAGTAGCATTTAAACTAGATGGTAGTTTATCTAATTTGTTATGGAGTACTTATATAGGAGGATCAAGTGATGATGCTGGTTACTCGATTGAGCTAAATAATAACAATCATCCTATTATTTGTGGGGGTACCCTTAGTAATGATTTTGCTACTACTGCCAACTCATTAAATCAAAATTATTCAGGGAATATTGATGGTTTTGTTAGAAAATATAATTCTCAAAATGGAAATATATTAGCATCTACTTACATAGGTGACAGCGGATTTAACCAATGTTATTTTGTGCAAATTGATTCAAATAATGACGTTTATTTGTTTGGACTAACTAATTCCCCATATCCCCTATATCCATCTAATACCTACCACTCTATTGGGTCTCAATTTATTCATAAACTTGATAATAATTTATCTAATACTTTAGTTTCAACATCCTTTGGAAATGGAAGCCTTTCTAGGAATATCACTCCTTCAGCATTTTTAGTTTCTACTTGTGGACTAATATATATTTCCGGATGGGGAGGACTAATTTCATCCGGAGGAGTAACCAATGGTTCAACTAATAATATGCCACTTGTTAATCCTTCATTTATTCCTAGCGATACTGCTAACTTTTATTTAGCAGTTTTTAGTCAAGACATGCAATCCATGATATATGGATCATGTTTTGGAGGTGGTGATAGTAGAGAACATGTAGATGGTGGAACTAGTAGATTTGATAAAAATGGTAAAATATATCAAGCAGTTTGTGCTGGATGTCAAGGAAATAATGACTTTCCAACTACTCCAAATGTTTATTCTTCTGTAAATGGTAATAATGGTTGTAATTTAGGGGCTTTTAAATTTGATTTAGAATCNATAAGTGCTAATATAAGTTTACCAAATTATTATGCTTGTTTACCAAATTCATTTAATTTTTCTAATCTTTCGCAAGGTGGAAATCAATACTTTTGGGATTTTGGCGATGGGAACACCTCTACCTTACCCAATCCAAATTACACATATTCGGATACTGGAACTTATCAGGTAATACTAATTGTAGAAGATAGTACTGGTTGTATAAATCCAGATACATCAAGTGTTATTGTAGATGTTTTCGAAATTAATAATGCAACAGTAACTGGAGANAGTATTTTATGCCCTGGNACCATTGTTACTCTAAATGCATANGGGGGNTCTGAATNTTTATGGTCTCCTTCCAACTCCTTATCTAGCGGAACTGGAGTTCAGGTAACAGCTAATCCAAGTATTTCCACTACTTATATGTTGGTTGCAGTAGATAGTTGCAGTTCGGATACAGCTTATTTTGATGTTAATATTCCAAATGATACATTTAATATTTGCAATGANACAATTATTTGTAAAGAAGACAGNGTAACATTNANTGCGAGCGGAGGAATCATTTACCGTTGGTCAGGGATTAATATTGTAAATGTTGACAGTGCTAATCCAACAATTAGTCCACAACAAAATACCACATATTACCTAGATATNACCACTCCAAATGGATGTATTTATAGAGATTCTGTAAATGTGGAAGTTGAAATTGCAGCACCAAATATTATTCTTCAAGACACATTAAATCTTTGTTACAACGACTCTGTTCTTATTTCAATGCCAAACTTAGTCAATGCTACTTGGTCTCCAATTTTAAATCCTAATGATACAATTGGTAATAATATTTGGATTAGTAGTGACTCTAACATTATTTATTATGTGTCNTCAGAAAATGCTTGCGGGCAATCACTGGATTCCATAGTTGCTTTAGTCTTTGGTTATTCAGGAATAGCTTTTGGNGATACTGTAATTTGTGCTGGAGATTCTACAGAAATTTATGCTGAAGAAGGAATATATTACTACTGGTACCCTAATATTGGTTTAAGTAATAATGATAGCAGTTGGACTTATGCTTATCCAATTCAAAGTATCAATTACCATGTAATTATAGAAAATAATTATGGTTGTAGAGACACTTTTTCTGTGGCTATTGATGTTTCTCAAGACCCATTCGTAAATGCGGGAAATAATTTCTGGATGACGTATGGTGAGCCTGTAAATTTAAATGGCAGTACTAGCGTAAGTGATTTTTATTGGGAATCTAATTCATGGCTTTCTTGTTATACATGTTTAAATCCTTCAATAAACCCTTCTGAAACAACTCAATATATACTTCATGCCATTGATTCAGCAGGATGTGAAAATTCCGATACTGTAGAAGTAAATATTAAGGGGNCTATTTTTACACCTAACTCTTTTACTCCAAATGACGATGGTTTAAATGATCAATTTGAAATTAAAGGAGAAAATATTAAAAATTTTGAATTATGGATATATGACAGGTGGGGAGAAAATATATTTCACTCTTCAGAAATTAGTGATTTTTGGGATGGTAAATATTTAGGAAATAAATGCAAAATAGATACATATTTATGGATTATCGAATATTTAGATTTTAATCAAAACTTTCAAACCATAAAAGGCCATGTCAATCTTTTAGAATAAAACACCGTAATTTAATNTATAAATCTTGGGTCTATCTCCATAATTTCTCCNGAAATTGGACATGTTCTTAGTTTTTCATCACTGTAAAATCTTTTAAAAACTGGTAAAAAGTCTTTTTCTATATTAGTTAAATGAAAATATTCTTCATATAAAAGNGCATTTTCTTGGTCCGAAAACCACATTAATCCATCTTTATGATGAGGTTCCCTTTTTCTTTCTATTACTAGACCAATAGAGTTTTTAGATCTGCTGGGNGAGTGAGGAACTTTAGCAGGAAGTAAAAACATTTCACCTTCCTTTAAAGGAATATCAACACATTTTCCGTCTTGTTGTGTTTTTATAATAATTTCCCCTTCAAGTTGAAAAAAAAGTTCTTCTGTTTCGTTATAGTGATAGTCCTTTCTAGCATTGGGCCCACCTACAATCATTACAATGTAATCCCCTGCATCAACATAAAGGTTTTTATTTCCAACAGGGGGTTTTAATAAGTCTCTATTATTTTTAATCCAATCGAATAAATTAAAAGGGGGAATAATCGTCATATTTTAACTTTANGTCATCAATTTACAAAAATTGAAGTTTTTTCTTTTATATCGTGATAAAATAATTCAAATTCTTTGTCATAAGATTTCATTGAACTTTTCGCTATCTCAAAACTTAATTCTAAGTTATTAGAGTAATTAATTCTTTTGCCTATTCCATTCAAAGCTTTTTTAATTCCCTCCTCATATTGGTAATTTCTTAGCCAATCATCTCTTCTCATGTATTGGTACATATATTTTACGGGATCGGGCATTTTTTCAAAATTATCATCTAAAATTTTGTATAAATGATCTATTTTATATTCTAAGTGGATAGATCGTGTTTTTTTCTCAAATCTCCATAACAAATGATCATANAAGATATCATTTATTACTCCTCCCATTTTTGGAAAATTTTTATAGAATCTTCTTTTTCCGTTAAGGTAATGTACATTGGTGTCAGTAAGTTCATCTATTTTTCTATGAAGTATTACTCCTTTTTGGATTTTTTTTGAGTATTTTAAGTATGTTTTTCCTTTTAAAGAATCAGCAATAAAATTTCCAAAGGTCATTTCTGAGTTGTTGCCAGATAAAATTAAATGCCCTAGATAATTCATAAAAGAGAAATTACAACATCTGCTAGTGCTAACTCACTGCTTTCAAAAGCTTCTACAATGTTATTTACTCCTTTTTTTNTAAGACTACTTGTCGTACTTGGTCCGATACTCACGGCTTTTAAGCTTTTTAGTGAGTTGGATTTAAAAAATGCTTCTACATTACTTGGACTGGTAAATACATAGTAGTCGTGTAGTTCTATTTTTTTTTCTTTAAGTTCTGTATTATATGTTTGAAATATAACCTTATTATCTTTTGAAAGCATTTTTTGAACAGTTCCGATACTTCTATTAGATAATGGAAAAAAAACTACTTCATTTATATTAATGACAGATTTGAAACTCTTTGCAACATTTTNTGGAGAACCTTCACCTTCAAAATCAATTTTTAAACCCTGTTTTTTAAGATACTTAGACGTAGAGTTTCCGAAAGCTGCTATTTTCTTTTTACTTAATTCAGTTTTTAAATTTTTTATAGAATCATAGCAAAAAGCTGAATTAAAAAAAACCCATTCGCATTGAGGCATTTTTATGATTTCTAAGATNGATTTCTTTATTAAAGATTGGGGAGTTATAATACAGTTGGCATTTTTAAGAATTTTTTTAAAAATACTTTCTTTAGTTAATTCTCTTGANATCCAGATTTTTTTTCCTTCGGNATTTTTTTTCACTTTATCTACTATTTCATCTGCATTATTGGAACTAGTATAAAATCTTATAGGAGTTTGGTTTACATGATCAGAATAGGATACCCAAGTATTTCTTTTGCCATTTTGATCTTTATAAGAATAAGCCCCCATTGGCGAGTGGCATCCTCCTCCAATTCCCTTTAAAATAGCTCTCTCAAACATTACATTTTCGTTGCTAGATTTATGATTTATTTTATTTAACAACTTTTTTAACTCCCTATCGCCTTTTCGTATTTGAAGTCCTAATGCCCCTTGGGAGGGAGCAGGTATAAAAATAGTAGGTGAAAGATTTACAACATGATATTGTGAAATTTCTGGATTTAATCTATTAATTCCTGCCTTAGCTAATACTATTGCATCATAGAAACCATCATTAAGCTTATTAATTCTTGTGGGAACATTACCTCTTAAATCATTTATTTTCAAATCTTCTCTAAATAACAATAATTGATTTTTTCTCCTTGCAGAGGAGGTTCCCACAATAGCATTTGTTTTCAGATCTAAATCGTTAGATGGGTCTACAGAGTTTTTATTTACTAGAAGAATATCGGATACATCTTCTCTTATTGGCACTGCTCCGAGAAATAATCCATTAGGTGATTCTGTTTCAAGATCTTTTAGAGAATGAACCGCTAAATCAATATCAGTATTTAATAAAGCCCATTCAATTTCTTTTGTGAAAAATCCTTTTCCTTCGATCTTATCAAAACTTAAGTTTTGAATTTGATCTCCTTTTGTAGTAATAATTTTAATTTCAGAATTTTTTCCTAAATCTCTAAGTAAATCTTTAATGTAATTGGCTTGCCATAGAGCGAGTTGACTTCCTCTTGAGCCTATAATTATACTTTTTGATTTCAAAGATTATTTAGTTGTTTCTTTAAGTAAAATATCTTTTGCCATTTTAATTGGTAAACTGATGTACTTTTTTTCCATATAATCTACTAAACTGTTGACAATATTAATTGCTTGAGGATCTAAAGTCTCTAATTCTTTTACGAAAACTTCTTTAAACGCTTTGTTTCTTATTCCCTTAATACTTTCTGGAACAGCACTTAAAGCTCTTTCTAGAGTCCGTTCTTTTTCAGAAAAAAAATACTTAATAATTTGTTTCTCTATAATCTTTAAACATGAATTAATTTCTTTACTTCTTGCTTTTAGGTTCTCCTCTGCTCTTTCTTTAAGCTGATCTACATTGATAATTTTCACATTAAAATAACTAGAAATACTTTGATCGCAGTCATTGGGAATTGCTAAATCTACNATTATCTTTTTAAAATTGTTAGGATTGATTTTTTTATACTTTTCCTTTGATAAAATNACTTTGTTTGCCCCGGTACAGGAGATAANATAATCAAACTCTAGTGGCTTATCACCTAATTCATTTAAGGGAAAAATTTGAGCATCTAAATTTAAATTAGATACTAAACTTGCTGCTTTTTTAGTAGATCTATTAAAAATTAAATATTTATGCTGCTCATTTTTATTAATAAACTTCAGCATAGAGGTTATTGTTTTTCCTGCTCCAATAACNAGAAATNTTTTAGGCTGCTTTGATATATGTTTTTTTAGCTCTAAAAAAGCAAGGGAAACTATAGATACTGGTCTTGTTGCAATTTCACTTTCAGTATAAANTTTTTTAGCGGTAGATATCGTATTTTGAACAAGAACTCTTATAAAATCTCCGCACAAATTATTTTTGACACATTCTTCATATGCTCTCCTTACCTGAGTTATAATTTCTCTTTCTCCTACTACTAAAGAGTCTATTGAAGAAGCNAAAGAAAATAGATGATGGACCGCTGTTTTTTCAGTAAAAATTTCAATATTAGAGATAATTAATGCTATTTGATTCGAGGGGACGAACATAGATACTAAAGATTCCAAAAAGAANTGATCAATTTTTTGATTAGTATTCATGATAAATTCAACCCTATTGCAGGTCGAAAGATACATAAGCTCTTTAATTTTTAAATTTGATTTTATTTCAACAAGTCGATCAATTCTAAGAGAATCCTCAAGGTGAAAAAGTCCAATTTCATCAAATGAAAAATGACGATGGGTAAGCGCTATTATTTGAAGTTTGTTCAATAAAAAATTTAACTANACAAAAATGGTCAATAAACATGAATTTATTTGTCATTGTATTGTCATTGCTTTCTAAATGTTATATATGTTTATTAAACATTCGTTGTAATTTTTCTATTCCTATCTTCATGCAACAAATATTCGTATTTTTACTAAATAATTCTTTAAACTTTTATCAAAATGAAATATCTTCCTATAGATAGACAGTTGTTTATAAATAACAGATCTAGATTTGTCAAATATTTAAAGCCAAAAAGTTTAGCTGTATTNAATTCCAATGATATTTTTAATACNGGAGCAGATAGTACANTGCCATTTAAACAACATAAAGATATTTTCCATCTCTCTGGTGTGGATCAAGAAGAAAGTGTTTTAGTAATTTTTCCAGACTGTAATAATAAATCACATAGAGAAATTCTTTTTTTAAAAGAAACTAATGATCATATAGCTGTATGGGAAGGAGAAAAACTTACAAAAAAAAAGGCTACCAAATTATCTGGAATTAAAACTGTCTATTGGCTAAATCAATTTGAGACTATATTTAGACAGCTCGTTATTGAAAGTGAGATAGTTTATTTAAACTCCAATGAACATCTTAGAAATAATAGCGAAATGGAAACTAGAGAAGATAGATTTATCAAAAAATTCAAATCCNATTTTCCTAATCATCTTATTTCAAGATCAGCTCCAATAATGCATCAAATAAGATCTGTAAAAGACCCAATTGAGATTCAATTAATGCAAAAAGCTTGTAATATTACAGAAAAAGGGTTTAGAAGAATTTTAGGATTTATCAAAAAAGGAATAATGGAATATGAAATTGAAGCAGAATTGATANACGAATTTTTACGAAACAGGTCTAANGGATTTGCCTACACCCCCATCATAGCTTCTGGAAGTTCAGCTTGTGTTCTTCATTATATTGAAAATAATAAGTCCTGTAATGACAAGGAAGTAATTTTAATGGACTTTGGAGCNGAATATGCAAATTACAGCTCAGANCTTACTAGATGTGTTCCAGTAAATGGGAAATTCACCAAAAGACAAAAAAAAGTTTACGATGCTGTTTTAAAAGTTAAAAAAGAGNCCACTAAACTTCTAAAACCTGGATTACTTTTAANCCAATATCATCAAATGGTTGGAGAAATTATGGAAAAAGAATTAGTGGATTTGGGATTAATTTCTAAAAATGATATTTTAAATCAAGATCCAAAATGGCCTGCCTACAAAAAATATTTTATGCATGGCACCTCTCATTATATTGGTTTGGATACGCACGACTTAGGTTCTTGGACAGAGCCNATCAAAGAGAATATGGTTTTTACTGTNGAGCCTGGAATATATATTCCTGAAGAGGGATTGGGAATAAGGTTAGAGGATGATGTTGTAATTCAGAAAAATGGAGAGCCTTTTAACCTTATGAAAAATATTCCAATTGAATCGGAAGAAATTGAAGAACTAATGAATTAGTATGAAAAATCAAGAATTANAAGAAAAATTAGCAGCATCTAAAATTGGAGGCGGTCAAAAAAGAATTGATGCACAACATCAAAAGGGAAAACTAACTGCTAGAGAAAGAATAGAATTATTATTAGATACAAACAGTTTTGAAGAAATTGGCGGATTTGTTACTCATAGATCAACAAATTTTGGATTAGATAAAACCAAATTCTTAGGAGATGGTGTTGTAACAGGTTTTGGGACTGTAACAGGTCGATTAATTTATGTTTATTCACAAGATTTTACAGTTTTGGGTGGATCATTAGCCGAAGCCCATGCTGAAAAAATTTGTAAAATTATGGACTTAGCTATGAAAAATGGTGTTCCTCTAATTGGGCTAAATGATTCTGGAGGNGCAAGAATTCAAGAAGGGGTTGTTTCACTTGGCGGCTATGCTGATATTTTTTACAGGAATACCAAAGCTTCTGGATTAATTCCACAATTGTCGGCTGTTATGGGACCTTGCGCAGGTGGAGCTGTTTATTCTCCAGCTTTGACAGATTTTATTTTTATGACGAAAAATACTTCTTACATGTTTGTAACAGGTCCTAATGTTGTAAAAACCGTTACTAATGAAGAAGTTAGTTCTGAAGAATTAGGTGGAGCAGATACACATATGACTAAGTCCGGAGTAGCTCATTTTGCAGCAGAAAATGAGGTTGATACTATAAATAAACTAAAAAAATTACTTTCNTATATACCACAAAATTGTAATGAGGTTCCCAAAAACAGTTCTTATGAGTTTAAAAACGAGAAAAGGCCTGAATTAGAAAATATTATTCCGGAAAATCCCAACCAGCCCTATGACATAAAAATTATAATTAANGAAATAGTTGATNAAAATAGTTTTTTTGAAGTTCAAAATGAATATGCTGAAAATATAGTGATTGGATTTTCACGTTTAGCTGGTAGGTCAGTAGGATTAATAGCCAATCAACCTNCTGTATTAGCAGGAGTNTTAGATGTAGATGCNTCTAAAAAAGGAGCAAGATTTGTAAGGTTTTGTGATGCTTTTAATATTCCGTTACTTGTTATAGAAGATGTCCCCGGTTTTCTTCCAGGAACTGATCAAGAATGGAATGGCATAATATCAAATGGAGCTAAATTGCTTTATGCTTTTTGTGAAGCAAGTGTGCCAAGAATTACTGTTATAACCAGAAAAGCTTATGGAGGNGCCTACGATGTAATGAATTCTAAACATATTGGTGCTGATATGAACTACGCGTGGCCTTCTGCTGAAATTGCTGTTATGGGTGCTAAAGGAGCAGCGGAAATTATTTTTAAAAAAGAAATTAAAAGTTCAAGTAACCCCAGGGAAAAACACCTTGAAAAAGAAAAAGAATATGCTGAATTATTTGCCAATCCTTATAATGCTGCTTCAAGAGGTTTTATNGANGAGGTAATANAACCATCANCAACTAGAGAAAAATTAATTAAAGCATTCAANATTTCAGAAAATAAAAAGAGAGATACTGTAAATAAAAAACACGGTAATATTCCATTGTAGTTAAATTTATNATGCTTTGAAAAACAATCAATATATTAAAATCATTATTTTTTTTAGCAGTTTTGCCTTATTTGGTTTTCTAGTTGTTCAAATTTACTGGGCTAGAAAAACTTTTACTGAAAAAAAAGATAATTACGAAAACCTTATTAAAATATGTGTCCAAGAAATTGGTGATGAATTGAGAGAAAAAATTTTAAATGAATCCAAATATTTTANTCCAAATATTGGAAACAAATCAGTTTCAATAAATAAAAGTTCTGATAATAAATCTCAAATGCTTGATAGTTTATTATTGGAAATCAATACTTTTTCTGAAAAATCTATAACTGAAAAAAGAAAAGAAATTTTCNGTATAATCAACANTCATTTTGCTTTAAATCTNAATATAAATGTTGACAATTCATATAATNAAAACGAAGTGATTAATACAATAAATAGNTCACTTGAAAGGAATGGNATTGATAATGATTTTCATTTTACTATAACTGATGAATCCGGTTTATTAATTCTTTCAAATTTTGAAAACAACGATAATAAAATATTGAAAAGATCAACAAGTTTTTCTGTTGCATTTTTAAACGATGACTTGTTTTCTGAAAAAAGAATTTTCACGCTTTATATTCTTCAACTAGAAAAGTCAATTAGGAAAACATTTACTCCAATTTTAATTATATCAATTTTACTAATCTTGATTATACTAGGAACTTTTATATACAGCGTGAAAATTATTCAAAACCAGAAAAAAANTACACAAATAAAAACTGATTTTATCAATAATATGACTCATGAACTTAAAACACCAATTGCAACAATCGGTTTAGCTTGTGAAGCATTATCAGATTCTACAATTAAGTTAGAAAATAAAAGTAAAGTTAANTTCTTAGGAACTATTAAATCGGAAAACGAACGGCTTGGTACTTTAGTAGAAAAAGTGCTTCAGAGTTCTGTTTCACAAAAAGGTAATCCNGAATTAAAATTAGAAATTTTCAATATTGAAGAAGTTATTGAAAAAGCTATAAAAACTATTAATCTTTCTTACAATAAAAAAAATGGAAAAATAATTACTGACTTTATGGCTCAAAATAAATTAGATCGGAAGAGC